>JAUNLC010000010.1:32220-53038 GCA_030532465.1 Campylobacter sp.
CCCTAGTCAAAAAAGTCGCAACCGTAGCGGTTAGCACAACCAAAAACATCACAAACGGGTTTGAGCTTAAATTTATGCCGGTAGTTAAAATTTCGCCCATTTAATCCTATCTCCTAAAACTATAAAGACAAATCCAATAAAAAGCGAGAGTAAAAGCATATATGAAGGCGGGAAAAATGCCGTCGCAACTGCACCCAAACCGACTGAAAAGAAAAGAAGCTTGTAGTTTTTATCATCCTTAAACATCTCGATAGCAAGCACGATAAAAAGAGAGGTTAGGCAAAATTCAATCCCGCTATAATCAATCCTAATGCTTTTACCGACTAAAATTCCAAGCAAAGTGCCAATAGCCCAATAAAACTGAGTAAGTAAATTTATAAGCGTATAGGCTCTATCTTTTTCATCTTGCGAATTTGTCTTAAGCGTCTTAAATATCGCAAAACTCTCATCGGTTAAGGCAAAGATATTGTAGTATTTAAATTTAAGCCCTTTAAAGTCTTTTAAAAGAGCAAGCGAATAAAAAGTATGGCGCAAATTTATAACATAACTTGCGATAAAAATTTCAACCAGTCCGGTGCCCGCACTTAGCATAGAAAGCAAGGCAAACTGTCCGGCTCCCGCATAAACTATCACGCTTAAAGCCATGGTCACAATCGGCGCTATACCGATATTTTCGGCAAGCAGACCAAAGGCTATGCCAAGTGGGATGAAGCCCAGCATGACAGGTATAGTGATCTTAAAAATCGTATAAAAGCTCAATATCCGCCTTGTGATTTAAAATTTAAGGCGAATATTATTCAAATTCGGCTTAATTATTAATTTTACAGTCCGCTTGAGCTACCGCCAAAATAGATAGCGTCAAAAGCCCAAATTCCAACTATAAAGGCTAGTATTAAGATTAGATAAATCATAACCTATCTCTTAAGATTATTTACGATTTGAAGCATATCGTCGCTTGTGGTTATCGCCTTTGAATTTGCTTCGTATGCGCGCTGTCCCGTGATAAGATCCGTCATCTCCTCGACTAGCTGGACGTTACTCATCTCGACAAACCCTTGTTTGATCTGTCCAAAACCGTCAAGTCCCGCAGTTCCTACGACCACATCGCCGCTTGAGCCAGTCGGCAAGTAGTTATTATCACCCATCGCGTGAAGTCCGCTTGGGTTGATGAAATTTGCAAGCTCGATTTGTCCGATCTGCGTCATCTCTACATTTCCGGGCTGTAAAACAGAAACCGTTCCATCGGTTCCTACCGAGATGTGTGTAGCATCGGCAGGCACGGTCATCTGAGGGATAAGCGGATATCCGTCTGAATTTACTATCGTTCCTTCGCTATCAAGTTTAAAAGCTCCGTTTCTGGTATAAGCCGTAGTGCCGTCGGGAAGCTCGATTTGAAAAAACCCGTTCCCCGCGATAACCATATCAAGGTTATTACTCGTCTCTTTAAAATGTCCTTGAGAGAAAATTTTAGTTATCGCCGTAGGGCGCACACCAAGACCCACTTCTATGCCCGTCGGACTCTTTGTCGTTGAGCTTGAAGCGGTACCCGCATACTCCATCACCTGATACATAAGATCGGCGAATTCGGCTCTGTTTTTCTTATAACCCATCGTATTTACGTTCGAGATATTGTGTGAGGTTACGTCTATTTGAGTTTGTTGCGCTATCATGCCCGTTGCCGCAGAGTAAATCGATCTCATCATGGCTTTATCCTTTTAAATTTTTTAAACTTTTAACTAGCAAGTTATGTTCCAAATTCTATTTTTATACTAAATTCAACAAATACTCGCAAATTTTTAAATTTTTACAGCAGTGTTTCAAACTGCAAAAGCGAAGTATTTTAATACGGATTTAAATGTTGTGCAGTAAAATTTTGGCGCAGATAGGACAAGTAGTCCATCAAGGCCAAATTTTGCAAACTCATTTAAATACGCTTAAAAGACGAGCTTTTAAACCTTAGTTGAAGCCAGCTTACTGATAGCATCTTGGTTAAGATCGTCCATATGGCTTCGTATCACCTTTTGATACATATCGACTAAGCGGTTTGTCTCTATGAGCCCGACCATCTCGGTTACGGCATTTACGTTTGAAATTTGAGTATAGCCTTGAGCTATAGCATCTACATCATCGCCAAGGTCTCTTAGCTCCTTTAAATTCGGCAAAACATATAGATTATCGCCCTCTTTTGTAAGGTTTCTTATCTCTTTTGGCTGAGCAAGATAAAATCTAGCGATCTGCTCGTCATTTGCATAGATATTTCCGTTTTTATCGACACTTAGCCTCTCGTTTTGAGGAATTTGAATTCCGTTTGCCCCGCCTTCAAAATAGTTACTAGGCATCACTCTATAACCCTCTTTTGTAACCAAAAACCCTTCATCATCAAGACTGAAAGCTCCGTTTTTAGTTAGCCTTACTTCGCCGGTTTTTGTCTCAACCAAGAAAAACAGATCTTCGCGCTTTATGGCAAAATCAAGAGTATTGCCCGTAAATTTCATGCCGCTACTACTAAAATCAACATATTGTTCTGAAATTTGAGGGACCCTATCGATAGTTCGATTTAAAAATTTCGCCGCCTGCCTGGTGTGGTTTTCAAGAGGAAGCTCGTCTCTAAATTCTTGAAAAATTCTCTCAAAATCCCCCACTACAACATCATCTCTTTTAAACCCGATCGTATTTATATTGGCAAGATTATTTGAGATGACATCAAGGCGGTTAAACTGCGTTACCATCGCTCCCGTGGCTTGATAATATCCGTTTTGCATTATAAACTTTCCTAAAATTTTAGTTTTATTAAAAGCATAAAGCAATATGCGTTCCAAGCTATATTTTTGAAAACATTAAGAAAATTTGGGTATAATACATCCTTTTTACTTCAAAGAACTACGGACGGCAAAGGAAATTTATGAGCAGTGCAAAAAAAGAGATTTTATCGCTTGTTGAAGAGTTATTTCAAGAAAATTCCAAAGGCTACGTAACATACGAAAAACTTATAAAATTTTTTGAAAAAGCCCCTACTAGCGCGGTTGTAAAAAAGGTTGAGGCTCTAGCTAAAACACATAAAGTAAAGCTTATAACCGCAGCTGAAATCGCTAAGATGAAAAACATCGAGGATGCCAAAAAGCGCAAAGAGGAGCGCGAAAAACTACAAGATGAGATCTTAGAAGATGATTTTGATCTTGCAAACGAAAACGATCTGCTTGAATGGTCACGCTCGGATAGTCCCGTTAGGATGTATCTGCGCGAAATGGGGCAAATTTCACTACTCACAAAAGATGAAGAGGTCGAAATCAGCAAAAAAATCGAGCTTGGAGAAGATATCATCATCGATGCATTCTGTTCGGTTCCATATCTGATAGATTTCATACTTGATTATAAAGAGCCGCTTATAAACCGAGAAAGACGGGTAAAAGAGCTATTTAAGAGCTTTGATGACGAAGAAAACGGCGATGATACAGAAGAGGATGAGGACGAGGAGTACACTGACGAATCCGAAGAAAACGAAGCTCCTAAAAAACCTTCTAAAAAAGAGGATAAAAGAGCCGAAAAAGTTATAGAGAGCTTTAAAGCCTTAGAAAAAGCCAAAAAAGAGTGGCTTAAGATGGCTAATAAGCAAAACAGCGTAGAGATCGAAGATGAGCTTATGGCAAAGCTTACTCTTGCTTTTAAAAAGAAAATTTTAAAAGATAAGCTAATGGATCTAGGTCCTACAAGCAAGCTTATAAGCGAGATCGTAAAGTCGATGGAGACGGCTTTAAAGAGCGATGACGAGTTTGACAGAGAGCTTAAAAGACTTGAGTATAAATTGCCGATGTTTAGCGACGAGCTTAAGAAAAACCACAAAAGCATTTTAAAAGATATTATCAAACTTAGCAAAGACGACATCATAGCCCGTGTGCCTGAAGCAACGATGGTTTCAACTTATGTCGAGATAAAAAAGCTATTTCAAACCAAAGAGGCGAGCAAGCAAGGATTTGACCTTGATCCTGTGCAGTTAAAGGAAATTTTAGAGCAGATCAAACGCGGTAAGAAAATTTCAGATGAGGCAAAGACCAGAATGGCTAAGTCGAACCTGCGTCTTGTCGTAAGTATTGCCAAGCGTTACACAAATCGCGGTCTGCCGTTTTTAGACCTTATCCAAGAGGGAAATATCGGGCTTATGAAAGCGGTTGATAAATTTGAGTATAAAAAAGGCTATAAATTTTCAACCTACGCCACATGGTGGATACGCCAAGCTATAAGCCGCGCGATAGCCGATCAGGCGCGCACTATCCGCATACCTATCCACATGATCGAGACTATAAACAGGATAAATAAGATCAACCGCAAATACCTCCAAGAAGAGGGAAAAGAGCCCGATGTAAGCGTTATCGCCAAAGAGGTTGGCTTGAGTGTAGATAAGGTTAAGCAAGTTATCAAGATCACAAAAGAGCCTATCAGTCTTGAAGCGCCGATCGGAAACGAAGAAGATGGCAAATTTGGCGACTTTGTAGAGGATAGAAGCTCGCTAAGTCCGATGGATCACATCCTTAAAAATGACCTTAAAGAGCAGATCGACGATGTTCTTGATCAGTTAAACGAGCGCGAAAAAGCGGTTATCAGGATGAGATTTGGTCTGCTTGACGATGAGAGCGATCGCACGCTTGAAGAGATCGGCAAAGAGTTAAATGTAACTCGCGAGCGCGTCCGCCAGATAGAAAGCTCGGCCATCAAAAAACTAAAACATCCAAAAGTGGGAAGAAAGCTTAAAAACTACATCGAGGGCTAGTATCAAACTAGCCTTTGCCGGCTGGTTTAAGTTAAAAGCCAAAATAGATTTTGCTAAAAATTAAAGTTAAATTTATACAAAAAGAAATGAAAAGATTTAAAACAATGCAAGAAAGCAAACAGGATACATCTTGGCAACTAACAAACGCTATTAAAAACGGGATAATAGCTGTTACAATAATGAGTCTTTCATCTTGCTTAAGCATTATATTTTTATTATTTTTAGATGATTTGCCAAATTTTATAACTCAAAATTCAAAAGGTATCAAACAATTTTACTCTTGCTATGCTGATAGTATCGACATACTTTTACTATAAAGCACTAAAATCCATATCAAATTTAACTTCTAGTAACATAATAGAAATCTATCAAAAATTTATTTTCGCATGGATATTTGTGTTTGCACTATATGGTGTTATAAATTTTACGCAGATTAGCAAAACAACTCTTTATTTGGTTTCATTATTAGGATTTATAGCTATCATATATTCACTTATAATGTGGCTAAAAATTCACTACAATCTTGCAAAAATAACAGAAAATAAAATTTTTAAGATATATGCGACAAGTTCTATCATAGCATTGATACTTATAACTATAGCTGCTGTAAGTATCCCGTCAATAATATTCTTTACATATTTTGAAAATCCAAATGAACTTATATTAATGCAGTTAAAAATGCAAACTTACATAATTATACTTAACTATATCACAATGCTAGTGCTAAATTTTATCTTACTATTTGCTTGGACTAAGGCAAAAGATATAAATTTACAAAAGATAGCCGAATAATCAAATTCTTAAAAACCTCTTTGTTGCAATTTTTGCTCTAGTAAAGCAGACAATTTTATATACTAAGTTTTATAATATATGATGTTATATTTCAAATTAGTTAAAGCCTAAATTTGGTATTTTAAAAAATATATTTTTAAAAATTTAAGGAGAAAAAATGAGTAAATTTTCAACATTTGCACTAAGTCTTGCGCTTTGTGCCTCGTCTTTATTTGCAGATCGCGTCATCACCGATCAATTAGGTAGAGATGTAACTCTTCCGGATGAAGTTAAACGCATAGTCGTGCTTCAACACCAAAGCCTAAACGTGCTAAATCAAATAAACGCCATG
The DNA here is from genome assembly GCA_030532465.1 of Campylobacter sp. Classification (GTDB taxonomy): domain Bacteria; phylum Campylobacterota; class Campylobacteria; order Campylobacterales; family Campylobacteraceae; genus Campylobacter_A. The sequence goes on from JAUNLC010000010.1 coordinate 38,109, forward strand.
GATAAGGTTGTTGGCGTGCTTGAAACTTGGGAAAAAACACTTGGCAAAAACTACGCTCGCCTCGCTCCAAGTCTTAAAGATATGCCGACTCCTGGCGACTTAAAGGTCATAAACTACGAATCTGTTATGAAACTAAAACCTGATGTTGTTATCGTCACAAACTACATCCCAAGCGAATATATCGCAAAAATGGAGGAGCTTAAAATTCCCGTCGTGGGCATTAGTTTCTCACAAAGAGAGGATAAAGAGAAAGATAAGCTAAATCCTACTCTTGAAGATGAGGCAAAGGCTTATACCGAGGGCTATTATGAGGGCGTTGAGATACTAGGCAAGGTTGCAAATCGCGAGAAAGAGGCGGCCGAGCTCATTAAATTCGTAAAAGATCAGCAAGCTTTCTTAAAAAGCAAAATGGATAGCTTAAAGATATATAAAAAGGTTAGAATTTACATGGCAAATCCTGACCTTACCACTTATGGAAGCGGTAAATACACAGGAGTGCTCTTTGCAAGAGCGGGCGGAGAAAACGTAGCTGCAAAAGATATCAAAGGTTATAAGCAAATTTCAGCCGAAAAGCTAATCGACTACAATCCCGATATGATCTTCGTGCAAGAGCGCTATCCGCAGGTGCCAAACGAGCTTAAGTCAAACCCTCAGCTTGCAAACGTGGCGGCTATTAAGATGGACAAAATTTACATGATGCCTGAATTTGCAAAGGCTTGGGGCTATCCGACTGCAGAAGCTATGGCGCTTGGCGAGGAGTGGCTGGCTATAAGGCTATATCCTGAGCATTTTAAAGATGTGGATTTTGACAAAAAAGTAGAGGAGTTTTATCAAAAATTCTACCGCACATCATACTCTAAATGAGACTTTCCGCCCTTATAATCATCTGGATCGTAACCTGCCTCGTTTCGCTTGGAATGGGGCAGTATCATATCGATTTTAACGAAGTTGTCGCTATACTCTTTGGCGGTAGCGATAACGAAACGGCAAAAAGCGTTATTTGGGGCATTAGAGTGCCTAGAATTTTGCTATCAAGCCTTTGCGGCGGTGTTTTGGCGCTTGCGGGACTTAGTTTGCAAGCAGTTTTTAAAAATCCGCTCGTAGGTCCTCACATCGTTGGAGTTAGCACCGCAGCCGCATTTGGCGGAGCTCTTTGCATACTCATAGGCTTTGGCTCGTTTTACATCGTAGGTTTTGCTTTTTTCTTTGGGATAATTGCCTTGCTGGCTCTGTTTTTCCTAGCGAAATTTGTCTCAAAGGCCGATATCTTCTCGCTCATCTTGGCAGGTATAGTCATAAACGGCGTATTTGCCGCACTTACAAGCCTAGTTCAATACCTCGCCGATAACGAAGAGGTGTTGCCAAACATCATCTACTGGCTACTTGGAAGCTTTGTAAGCGCAAACTACGATAAACTCATGCTTTTAGCCGTCATCAGCCTGCCTTGCACCGCATTTTTGATCATGCTTAGATATAGGTTCAACCTACTTAGCCTAAACGATGATGATCTAAAGGTGCTAGGCGTAAATATCACTCTTCTTCGCTCCTTTATACTCATCCTTTGCACCCTGCTTATAGCCGTGCAGGTAAGCGTGAGTGGAAACATCGGCTGGGTCGGTCTTGTCGTGCCTCATATCGCAAGGCTCGTATGCGGAAGCGACCATCTGCGCTCCATGCCCGCTTGTTTTGTGCTAGGAGCGATATTTATGCTGTTTGTCGATGATCTATCCAGAAGCATAAGCAGTGCCGAAGTGCCTTTAAGCATACTTTCAGCGCTGATCGGAAGTCCTGTTTTTGCCATACTTTTAAAAAGGAGTGCCGCAAATGCCAAATCTGCTTGAGATAAAAAACGGCGGGTTTTACTACGAGGAGCAAAAATTTCTCTTTAGAGAGTTAAATTTTAGGCTCGCTAGCGGCGAAACTTTGGCGATATTGGGGCTAAACGGACAGGGCAAGAGCACGCTAATGTTTTGCATGATGGGAGTTTTAAAGCTTAAAGAAGGAGAAGTAAAAACGCAGGCTAAATTTGCTTTTTTGCCGCAAAATTTCAGCGTTGCGTTTGATTATAGCGTGCTTGATATAGTTTTGATGGGGCGGATTCGTGAAATTTCGCTCTTTTCAAAACCTAGCAAAGAGGATATTAAAATTTGCATTGACGCTCTTGAAAGCCTCGAGATAACTCATCTTAAAAACAAAAGCTTCAACTCTCTTTCAGGCGGTCAAAAGCAGCTTGCGCTCTTTGCAAGAGCTATTGCAAGCAGAAGCGAGATACTGTTTTTAGATGAGCCGGCAAGCGCGCTTGATCTAAAAAATCAAGACAGAGTCTTAACGCTTATGCGCGACTTAAAAGAGCATAGCAAAGCAAGTATCGTCTTTACAACTCACCAGCCAAACCACGCTCTAGCCGTAGCCGATAGCACTCTAATCCTTAAAAACGACCTTAGCTACGTCTTTGGCAAGAGCCAAGAAGTTCTAAATGAGTCAAATTTAAGCTCACTTTACGATGTAGATATAAGAGGGGTAAAATTTGATATAAACGGCAAGCAAATACCGAGCATAACGCAAATTTTTAGCACTCAGAGGTAAAATTTTATATAATTATGACCGGTTGTATCAATACAGGAGGTTTTCATGCAATACAACACAAACGAAATTTTAGTCGAACAAAACGAGAGATTAGCAAGGGCCAGAAAAGACGGCATTATATCAAGCGCTATCTTTGCCGGTGATATTATAATCCCGTTTTTATATGGATTTTTTCTTGGCGTTCCAAGCGAAGATACGCAAAATATATTAGGCATGATTATTGCTGTCACGGGTTTGATTGGCGTTTATTATATATGGCGCGCCTTAAAAACCATCCAAGAGATGTGTGATAACGGAGTTGCAAAGTTATTTATAAGAAGCATAATAGTAGGAATTTTAGCCATAATCATTCTTGCTATAGGCTCCACAATGGGCGACAAAAACACAGGCTTAATCTTTGTTGCGTTGGGTATATTAATGATTTTGTATATCGCCATAATTTGGTTTGTTATAAATTTTAGACTAGCAAAAAGTACGAAAAATAAATTTTTTAAAATTTACACAATAACCAGCATTGTGTTTGCTATTTTAGTAGCTTTGATGCAAGTTGGCGCATATTTTATTACGGTTAGTATCTTAAACGGTTCTATGCAGATAAGTCCTGAGTTCAAGACTGCACTATCGGTACTTTTAAGCATTGTAACCCCATTAGCGGTAATAGCAATGCAAATAGCCACATCGCTACTTCAGCTAATAGCTTGGATAAAGGTTGAAAAGATTGTTTGTAGCGAAATTTAACACAAAGACGAGATGATAGATGCAATGAATGAGACTTTGTTTAAAAAAGCAAAGCAAGAAGGTATATTTGGTAGTTCGTTTTTAGGAGTTGGGGTTTTAACAAGCAATGCTCCCATATATTTTGACGATGGGACTATATCTGCTGCAATGTCAATAATATCAGCAATTTATCTATACAAAGCTCTTAAAAAATTTGAGCAGATATCACATGTAAGCGTTCATAAATTTTATAAATTTGGTCTTATATTTTCACTTATTTTTATGATATTTTATATAGCTACCGAATTTTATTCATTATATTTTGCCATTCCTCTAATGATATCTGCCGTCTGCATGGCTTCTGCTTGGTTTATATCTACTCTCAAACTGGCAAAAATCACTAAAATTTCGGATTTTAAATTATATTTAATACTTCTAGCTATAGATATAATATTTGCATTGTATATAAAGTTAGCCAGAATGGATAATCAGATACTAATATATACGGAATTTGTACTGCTTATAATAGTTCAAATTATATACATTAACGCTTGGCTTAAGATAGAAAATATTAAAAGCGAGCAACCTTTAACTTATATTTAAACTAAAGTTAGTTCTTGTTTAGCCGTTCATTTTTGATAAATTTTCGCTTTTTAGATTTATCTCCATCAGTCTTATCTCCTCCTCGCCGCTTCTTACGATGTCCTTATCGCATTCAAAATTTTTCGCATCTATCTTTTTTGGATACTCGACATTTGCCAAAATATGCTTAAATATATTTATCCGCGCGTGTTTTTTGCTATCGGATGCGATTATAGTCCAGGGACAAGCCGGAGTGTTTGAGGCAAGCAGCATGGAGTATTTGGCGATAGTGTATTGATCCCAAAGCTCTTGACTTTTAGCATCAACAGGTGAAATTTTAAACTGCTTAAGCGGATCGGTAAGACGCTCTTTAAAGCGTTTTTTCTGCTCCTCTTTTGAAACGGAGAGGTAAAATTTAAAGAAAATTATGCCCGAGTTTTTTATCATCTCCTCAAATTTAGGCACCTCGCGCAAAAACTCCTTGTGCTCTTCTTGAGTGCAAAATCCCATCACAGGCTCAACTCCGGCTCTGTTATACCAAGAGCGGTCAAATATCACGATCTCTCCCGCACTTGGCAAATGCGCCACATATCTTTGAAAATACCACTGCGATCGCTCCACGTCGCTTGGCTTTTCAAGTGCGACTATACGACATCCGCGCGGGTTTAGATGCTCGGTTAGGCGTTTTATACTTCCGCCTTTACCCGCCGCGTCACGTCCTTCAACTATGATAAGCACTCTTAAACCCTGCTCTTTTACGTGGTTTTGAAATTTCAAAAGCTCGATTTGAAGCTTTCTAAGCTCGTGCTCGTAGTTAAATTTGTCGTGGTTATTTTTATCATCTTTTTTATGTTTTGACATGGGATTTCCTTTTATAAATTTCATATACAAAATGCTACTTTTTAGATTCTTAAATTTAAATTAAGCACGCTATATTCCTGCATATTTAACACTGGCTTTATATTATTTTTGTAAAATACGACCATAAATTTTAAGGATGATTATGTTTAAAAAAGCGGTTTTTTCTATATTTTTACTTACTATCTCAGTCCTAGCCGATCCGCTTTCCGTAGCCCAAGCTTTTAGGCTTAGTGCAAAGACGGATAGCCAAAACGTCGAATTTAGATTTGATCTTGCAAAGGATATTTACGTATATAAAGATACTTTAAAAGTAAGCAGCAACGGCAAGCTATTAAACGATCAGCTAAATTTACCCAAATTTATAAATGACGGAACTTTTGATATTTATCCGGAAAAATTTAGCATTTTTGTGCCGATAAATTTACTCAAAGAGATAAATCAAAGCGAGAATTTTACCGTAAAGCTTGAGTATCAAGGCTGCGCGAAAGACGGTATCTGCTATCAACCGCAAGTAAATAATTACAGCGTCTCAAAAGGTTTAAGCGGATACAAAATAGCCCTCATCCCAAAAGATGACGACGCGCCGATAGCCTCTAGCCTGCCTAGCGGTAACGAAATTTCAGAACAAGAAGGGATTGCCAAAAATTTAAGCGATAAAAACTTCATATTATCACTTGTCACATTTTTCGGTTACGGAATTTTACTTTCGCTCACTCCTTGTATATTTCCGATGATACCGATACTTTCAAGCATCATCGTATCAAAATCGAGCGAAAAACTAAGCGCAAAACGCGGCTTTTGGCTCTCGCTTATCTACGTGCTTGCTATGGCTCTAGCCTACGCTGTGGCAGGTGTCATCGCAAGCGTTTTTGGCGCGGGACTTAGCGGTATGCTGCAAACTCCGATAGTGCTTATAGGCTTTAGCTTGGTTTTTATAGCGCTTGCTCTATCGATGTTTGGGCTTTACGAGCTTCAAATGCCGCTAAAAATACAAAATTTACTAAACAAAAAGGCCGAAAACAAGGACGGAGTGGCAGGAATTTTTATCATGGGCTTTTTATCCGCTCTCATTGCAAGCCCTTGTGTCGCGGCTCCGCTTGCGGGCGTGTTGCTTTATATAGCGCAAAGCGGAAACGTTGTGTTTGGCGGATCGGCTCTATTTGTCATGGGGCTTGGCATGGGAGTTCCTCTTCTTATAATCGGAGCAAGCTCAGGCAAGCTACTTCCGCGCCAGGGCATTTGGATGGATAACATCAAAAAACTCTTTGGCTTTATAATGATATTTATGGCGATCTGGCTTAGTGCGCGTGTGCTTGGCTCCAGGATCGAATTTTTGCTATATGGAGTCACGGCCGTATTTATGAGCGTGTTTTTCGGAGCGTTTGATAGCATAAGCGAAAATACAAGCACAGGCAAAAAGATGATAAAAGCCGCTTCGCTAACGCTTTTTATCTACGCCTTTATACTCATTATCGGCTCTTTTACGGGAGCGAAATCCTTGCTAAACCCGCTTGCAAATTTTGGAATTTCAAATAGCGTCGCTAGCAAAGAGGCAAAATTTATCAAAGTATCAAACGCAAAAGAGCTTGAAAGCGCCATAAAAAATTCAGATAAGCCCGTGATGATTGATTTTTACGCTACTTGGTGCGTAAGCTGCAACGAGCTTGACGAGATAACCTTTAAAGATGAAAACGTGTTAAAAAGACTTGAAAATTTGACACTTTTAAGAGTTGATGTTACAAAAGGCACAAGCGAAGATAACGAGCTAATGAAAAAATTTGGCCTTATAGGACCGCCCGCACTGATATTTTACAGCGGCGAAGAAGAGCTAAAAAATGCACGTATCATCGGATTTTACTCGCCTGAAAAATTTCTATCGCACCTTGATAAATTTGGATTTTAAGCAGAATTGTTTGCGCTTAAAATCCAACTTAAGCCAACCTAAACATCTTTTTAAGCTTTACAAGACCTAGCTTCATGCCGCTATACCGCATGATTTTTGCCATCTGCCTCCACCTATCCCTATCATAACAAGGATGTGGACACTTTCTACAGCTTGGTTTGATCTCATGCGGGCAATTAAGCAATCTTTCGTGAGCGTATCTAAAGAGCTCCTCGCACTCCTTGCAAAGCGTCGTATTAACCGTGAAATTTAAATTTTCACCCTTATAAAACAGATCTATGCTTATCTCTTTTTTAGCTTCATTTAAATGTTTATCATCGCAGTGAGTCTTTAAAAATTTAGCCAAAGTACTCATCTGCTCTATAAATTTTTGCTCTGTCATGAACGATCCTTTTGCAAAAATTTAGCAAATTTCATCACAAAAATCGTTAATTCAGATCAACGCAAGGCTATTTGCAAAATTTCTCCAAGGCTCTTTTTAGATCATCCTCGCAGTCAATACCTATACTTTGGCTCTCAATCTCAAGCATGGCTATCTTTTTGCCGTTTTCAAGAGCCCTTAACTGCTCAAGTTTCTCAACGCTTTCTAAAAACGAGGTTTCAAACGAGCAAAACTCGCTAAGCGCTTTAACGCTATATCCGTAAATTCCAAGATGGGCCTTATAGCTTTTACACTCCGCTCTATTAAAAGGGATTCTTGAGCGTGAAAAATAGAGTGCAAAGCCGCACCTATCGGTTACGACTTTAACTAAATTTTTATCATCAGCCAAGCCATCATCTACCTTTTTATAGCACGAAAACATAAAGGCTTTATCTTGATTTTCTTTGCAAAACGCCTTAAATTTCGCAATATTTTCAGGCTCCATAAACGGTTCGTCGGCTTGAACGTTTATTATCATCTCATCTTTATCAAGACCTAAAATTTTAACAGCCTCGTTTATCCTATCGGTGCCGCTTTGATGATCAGCTCTTGTCATAATCGCCTTAAATCCATGCTCTTTTGCTATCTTTAGCGCCATTTCGTCATCTACCGCGATTAAGACCTCATCGATATCCTTAACTCTTTTTGCCGTCGCTATAAACATCGGCACGCCGCCGATATCGCATAAAATTTTATTATGAAACCTAGTGGAAGCCAGGCGTGCTGGTATAACTATCATCTTCTTATCCAGTCTAAAATTTTACTCTCTATCTCGTCTTGATTTACGATATCGTTGTGGGTAGATTTAGTTACAAATAGCGATTTTATAGACTTGGGCACTATATCTTTAAATTCACCTGCTAAGATTTCAAGCCCCTCTTTTTCATCTACTAGCTCTTTATTTTTGCAAGCCTTAAACATGCTTGGCGCAAATTTCACCCAATGAGCCGTCGAGGTTATCACGGTAGGGCAAGTCAAATCAGAGCTCATCTTAAAACAAGTCGCCGTATGAGGATCTATAACGATACCTTTTTGAGTCTGCTCTTTTATAAATTTTTCACACGTCTCATCGCTGCAAAAATCTGCTTCAAAATCCTCTTTTAAAGCCTTTAGTTCGCTACCTTTTAGCTCATAAAAGCCATTTTGAGCTAAATTTTGCATAAGATGTTTTGTCCTGACGGCTCCAAATCTATCAAAGAGCAAGCGCTCCACGTTTGAAGAGATCAAAATATCCATAGCAGGACTTATGGTCTTAATAAGGCTTTTGCCGCGCAGATCATAAACGCCTTTAGTAAAAAACTCTGTTAAGATATTATTGGCATTTGAAACTATCTTGATCTTACCGATTTTAGCGCCCATCTTTTTAGCATAGTAAGCTCCTAAAGCATTGCCGAAATTTCCGCTTGGAACGATGATATCAAAACTATTATCTTCCTTTAAAGCGCCCGCTTTTAGCAGATATACGTAAGCATAGATATGATAGATAATCTGAAATAAAATGCGCCCGAAATTTACTGAATTTGCCGCACTAAGAGACACGCCAAGCTCTTTTAACGCACCTTTAAAATTCCCGCTAGCTAAAAGAGTTTTTAAAGCTCTTTGGGCATCGTCAAAATTGCCGTTTATGCCTATTACTTTTAGATTTTTTGCAGCCGCATTTACCATTTGAAGTCTTTGCACCTCGCTGGTTCCATCTTTTGGATATAAACAAACCACTTGAATATTATCCATGTCACTAAAGGTTTCAAGAGTCGCAGGACCCGTATCTCCGCTTGTTGCGCACATTATCAGGTAGTTTTCGCGCCTGCTCTTAGCCAGCTCGCTTAAGATCACGCCAAAAGGCTGAAGCGCCATATCCTTAAACGCTCTGGTAGGCCCGTGATAAAGCTCGTTTATGTATAAATTTTCTGCGATCTTTTTAACCTCAACAGGTTCGTTTGGTTTGTCAAATTTCTTATATCTCTTTACGGCTCTTTCAAATACGCTCATATCTAGGTCAAAACCGAATTTTTTAATGATCTCAAGAGCCATTTGCTCGTAACTAAGCTCGCTAGCTTGGTTAAAAAATTTCTGATCCAACTTAGGCAGCTCAATCGGAGCATAAAGTCCGCCATGACCCGAGCTTGGATTTAGTAAAGCCTCGCTAAATTCGACTGAATTTAAATTTTCGTTCTCATTTGCTCTGGTTTGATACAGTTTCATCTCTTTCCTCTTGTTGATTTTTCTATCCAAATTTTATATTTTTTAAGTGCGTTATCGGCATTAAAAGCGACTATTTCAGGCAGTTCGTAGCTATGATTTGCTCTTATAAATTTGGCTATCTTTTTAAATTTAACTGCGGTTTTTATGAGTAAAATTTTCTCTTTTTCATCACAAATTTTACTCTCCCAAAAATATATGCTATCTGCCTTAAATACACTCACGCAAGCCGCCATTTTAGCCTTTATCAGCTTTTTGGCAAGCTTTTTTGCACTCTTTTTATCGCTTGTTGAAGTTAGCACAAATTTCATCTTATCATCGTTCCTATTCCCTCATCGGTAAAGAGCTCTAAAAGTATCGAGTGAGGAAGTCTTCCGTCGATGATATGCGCGTTTTTAACTCCGCTTTTTACGCACTCTAGCGCAGCATCAACCTTTGGTATCATGCCTCCGCTTATCACACCTGAGCTTTTTAGCTCGCTTATGCTTCTCTCATCAAGTTTGCTTATGAGATTTTTTTCGCCGTCTAAAATCCCAGCCGTATCGGTTAAAAACATGATCTTTTCGGCTTTTAGTTTAGAAGCGACCGCACTTGCGCAAAGATCGGCGTTTATATTGTAGCTATTTGCCTTATCGTCAGTCGCGATAGGTGCTATAACAGGGATAAAACCGTCGCTTAAAAGCTTGATTATCACATCCTCTTTAACATCGGTTATATCGCCCACAAAGCCGTATTTGCCGTCATCAAGCTTTTTAGCCTTTAGCATATTGGCATCTTTTCCGCTTATACCGATAGCCTTTGCGCCGTGCTTGTTTAAAAGTGCGGTAATCTCCTTGTTGATAAGCCCGCTTAGCACCATCTCAACAACCTCCATGGCGTCTTCATCGGTCACTCTAAGCCCATCGACAAATTCGCTCTTTATCTCAAGCTTATCAAGGATGGAGTTTATCTTTTTGCCTCCACCATGCACGATCACAACTTTTATGCCGACCAAGCTTAACAAAACAACGTCTCTAGCGAAATCGTTTTTTAAATTTTCATCTATCTGGGCTGCTCCGCCGTATTTAATGACAAAAATTTTATCTCGAAATTTTTGTATATAAGGAAGTGCCGATACGATTATTTCTGCTGTTTTGATACTCTTTTGCATAAACGTCCTTTTTTAGATGGATTATAGCAAATTTTGCTTAGAGCAGGCTCTTTATGAGCTCCTTAAAATGCGTTTTTAGAGTTGTGTTAAGAGCTATAACCGAAAGAGGAAGATTAAAATTCTCAATCTTTACAAGATCTTTTTTAGTTACTAAAAGAGAGGTCGCCTCATATCTATCTAAAATATATTCAAGTTCAGCCTTTGTAAAGCTATGATGATCCTCAAAAAACTCCACTCCGACGCAATCTTTAAAAAAAGCTTCAAGCCGCGCAGGGTTTGCTATGGCGGTAACTAGCGCCATCCTTTGGGTAGGATTTAAAATTTTGCTCTCTTTGATAAAATCAACTTTTTCGCGAGCTATAAAATCGGCAAATTTATAAAAACTCGGCGGATATCTATAAGCTCCGCTTGGCATCACAAGATTAAAAAGGGGCTTATAAGCAGGCTCTATCAGGATATCAAATTTTTTAATATGAAATTTAGAAAATCCGTCGTCAAGAAGTATATATCTAGCGCCCATTCGTTTGGCTAAATTTATAGCCTCATCTCGATTCTCGCTTACTATCACATTTGCGTTTTTGACGCTTTTTGCATACTCCATCGCCTCATCGCCGCTTGTTTTTACATCGGTTAGGATTTTGCCGTTTATGCAAATTTTTATTAGCCCCTTTGAGGCTCGTTTATATCCGCGAAGGATGATAAATCCGCCTTCAAATTCATTGGCTATAGCGATACAAAGAGGGGTTTTTCCGCTTCCGCCTAAGGTTAAATTTCCTATGCTGATGACAGGCAAGCTAAATTTTTTCTCGCCTCTTTTTGCAAGATTAAATTTACACCAAATAACAATAAAATAAACGGTGCTAAGAGGCAAAAGAAAAAACGCAAGAAGCTTGCAGACTAAATTCGGTTTATAAAAATAACGGTGCGCAAAATTATGCGCAAACCTTTTAAACACGATGTTTAGCTATCTCTTTTATAATGTCGCAAATTTTATACACCTCTTCGTCTTTAAGCGCGTTGTAAATCGGCAGAGAAAGAACTTGCTGATATACTTTAAGCGCGTTTGGATAGGCATTTACCTTAAGGGCATATTTGTTTTTATAATAGCTCAAAAGGTGCATAGGTATATGGTGAAGCGATGTGTGAATTCCGTTTTCAAGCAGCTCTTTAGCGAAACTGTCTCGGTTTTTATCAACTTTGATTATGTAGTGAACATAGGTGTGATCGCGCTTTTTGATAGGGGTTTTGATATGAGGGCAATCTTTCAACTCCTCATCGTAAATTTTAGCTATTTCTTGGCGTCTTTTTATAAATTTATCGTTTTTACCGAATTGCCCCATAGCATAAGCGGCGCAAAGTGCGGTTAGATCGTATTTCACACCGATATCGACTACATCATATATATAACCTAAATTTCCGTCCTTGTCTATACCGTCAACTATGGCGTGGTTTCTAAGAAGCTTAGCGCGTTCGGCTATGTTATCGTCGTTTGTCACCATAAATCCGGCGGTTGCGATCGGATTTGTAAGCTGAGAGTGGATGCTAAAGCAAGCCAAAGAGGAGTTTTCTATCGAGCCTATCTTTTGATCTTTGTAAGTTAGTCCTATCGCCTTACCCGCGTCATCAAAGACTTTTAGACCGTATTCATCGGCGATAGAGTAAATTTCATCCATGTCGGTTGCTTGTCCTGCTACGTGATTTATAAATATACCCTTTAATTTTTTATGGTTGCTAACCTTTAAAACCTCTCTTAGCGAGTTTGGATTCATGTTAAAATCATCTTCGTTCACATCGACAAAAATCGGCTCCGCGTCAAAATGTCTGATAGATTGAGCTACGCTTGGAGTTGAATTTACGGAGCATATCAGCTTATCGCCGCGCTTTAGATCTATGGAGCAAAGTGCGAGATGGTGCGCTGCGGTGCCGTTATTGGTAGTTACTACATGCTTTACGCCAAAGTATTTCCTAAGCTCGGCTTCAAATCTATTGATCATCAAAGCCCCATTATCCTTAAGAGCCTCCTTTATAAGCTCTATCTCTTTTTCGTCAATAGACGGCTTGTAAAATGTAATCTCCTCCATCATCAACTCCTTAAATTTCAGTTTATAATCGCAATAGGCGGCATAGAAAGCTTAAATTTATTTTTAGACATCCTTGAAAAGATCATATCTACAAGGCAGTTGTCAAATTTATCAAGCAACTTTTCTTTACTCTCTTTTTTTTCTATCTGCATAAGCACTCTATCGATCTTGTCGTAACCATAACCCATATCGGCTTCATCGCTTTGCCCCTCGTAAAAATCCGCAGAAGGAGCCTTGCTTACGATACTCTCATCGATCCCAAGAAATTTGGCAAACTCAAAAATTTCACTCTTAAAAAGTCCGCCGATAGGATTTAGCGCATAGGCCAAATCTCCGTAAATCGTGCTATATCCAAGCATCAATTCGCTTTTGTTGGAAGTACCCACAACCAAACCATTAACGCTTGCGCAATAATCATACAAAAGTATCATCCTTGCTCTTGCCGCCAAATTTCCGTTTCTTAAATTTGACATCTCTTCGCCGATAGCTCTTTTAAAACTATCTAAAATAGGCTCTATCTCTATGATCTTACGCTTAATGTCAAGCTTATCGCAAAGCCTTAAAGCATCGTCTAAATTCGCCCTATTTGAAAATTTACTCGGCATTATAAGCGCATGAGTATTTTTTGGCTTTACTAAGCTGCAAAGAGTTGCAACAACGGCTGAATCAAGCCCTCCGCTAACACCTACTACAAAATTTTCGGCTCCGCTTTTTTCAAGATAATCGGATAAAAATTTTTGCAATACAGAGCTAACATGATTATAGTTTTTCATGCTTTTATTACCAAGTATTGAATTTACGCTTTGGCATTATACTTAATTTTATATAAAAAAAACTTTTAAGCTTAAAAAATATACAATTAAATTATATTTATTTCACATTAAAGAAAATTTAGATGGAAGTCCTATACAAGCCTTGCGGTGTATATCAAACAAATTGCTATATAGCCTCTAAAAACGGTTGCGATCTTATCATAGATCCCGGTGAAAACGCCTTTGAATTCGTTGTTAAAAACGTTAAAAACCCTATCGCGATACTAAATACGCATGGGCATTCGGATCATATTTTTTCAAATGCTAGCTTAAAAAAATATTTTAATTTAGACGTATACGTCCACAAAGACGATAACTTTATGCTTAAAAGCGATATTTTCGGCGAAGGATACGAAACAATAAACGATGCTATAGAAGTTAAAGGTGATAAATTTGAGGATATAAGCTTTAAGATCGGCGAATTTGACATAACCTACATGCACTTTCCCGGCCATACTCCGGGATGTTCGATGATAAGGGTCGATGATGTTATATTTAGCGGAGATTTTTTATTTTACGGCTCTATCGGACGATATGATTTTCCTTATTCAAACAGAGAAGACATGAGAAAAAGTATTGAAAAATGCCTAAAGATGAGCGGCGATTTTCAACTTTTTCCGGGACACGGACAAGGCACTACGCTAAAATTTGAACAATCAAATTTACCGATGTGGCTTAAAAGTATCTGAAAATTTTAAAGCCCTTTAGCCTAAGCCCGGCAAGATTTACCCCTGCTCCTTGGCTCTTTCTTCGGCTCTTCTTATCGCACTTTGCTTTTGCAGGTTATCTTTATAAATTTTAAATATATGATCTTCTAAAACAACTATCTGAAAAGTTCCTTCAAACACTTTGATATCCTTGGTTTTGCCAACAACCCTCACCTCGCGCTTCTTGCTCTCTCCAAAGTGAGCGTGCGCGTCAAATTCTATCATCTCGTTAAGTTTAGTCGGCGCGTAAAAGTGAATTTTAGCCCCTATCATGACGCTATGAGTCTCATTTACCGAAGCAAGAGCGGCATAACTAGCCGCAGAGAAGACAAAACCGCTATGTATAAGCCCTTCTGCGTCGGTTATCATATCATTGGTCGTAAAGAAGTTCGTTTTAGCGTGATTTGGCTCAAGAGCTACGACCGTGCCGCTTAAATTTAGCTTGATGTTTGGCGATGTTTTCAGCTCGTTTCTAAACGGATTTTCATCCTCGGGCAGTATCACACTCTCTTGGGTGGTATCGTCAAATATATTTTCACTCATACTTTTCCTTAAATTCCAAGTTTTAGATAGACTCTTTTTGGCGCAGGATATCCTTCAACCGTCAAATTTGGATTTTGGCTATCAAGAAAATTTTCCAAACTTTGACCTAGTATCCACTGCGTTTTTCTCTGCTCGTTAAAATCCGTATCTTTTGTAGCTAAAATTTCAACACTCTTAAAATTCGCTCTCTCGCACCAGTTTATAAGCGCCTGCGTAGTCGGCACAAAATATATATTCGGTATCTTTGAATAGGTCTTTTTAGGACTTAGCGCAAATTCGCCCTGCATATCTATATACATCGTATCCAAAAACAGCTCGCCGCCTTTATTTAACGAGCCTTTTAGCTCTTTTAGCGTCTTTATCGGATC
>JAUNLC010000054.1 GCA_030532465.1 Campylobacter sp.
ATGATAAAAAAAATTGTTGCGGCTCTGCTTATCGCGGCCGTATCAACATGGGCAAAAGGAGCCGAAATGGGAAATAAGAGCATAGTTTTAGCAGGAGGGTGCTTCTGGGGGACGGAGGCTTATCTCAAGCAGCTTCCTGGAGTAAAGAGCACATACGTAGCATACGCAAACTCAAAGGTGCCAAATCCAAGCTATCAGCAAGTAAGCTACGGCAACACAAACGCAGCCGAAGCCGTATATGTCGAGTATGATGAGTATGTTATCGATCTGCCGCATCTGCTTAAGTATTTTTTCTATACGATTGATCCGACCAGCTTAAATAAGCAAGGAAATGACCGCGGAACTCAGTATAGAACGGGAATTTACTTTACAGATCCAAAAGATGAGGCTGAAATTTTGGAATTTATAAAAAACAAGCAAAAAGAGTATAGCAAGCCGATAGTTGTCGAGGTTATGGCGCTGCAAAATATCAGCAAAGCGGAGGAGTATCATCAAGACTATCTAACTAAAAATCCAAACGGATACTGCCACGTGACATTTGAGAGCTTGCCTCCAAAAGACGCAGCGCTAAGCAGCAAAAAGAAAGAGGCGAAAATGGATATGGAAAAACTAAAAGACTATAAAAATAAAGATGATAAGCAGCTAAAAAGCGAGCTTAGCGATCTAGCTTATGAAGTAGTAAAAAACTCAGCCACCGAAAGACCGTTTACAAGCGAGCTAAATGACGAGAAGCGCGAGGGAATTTATGTGGATATCACAAATAATCAACCGCTTTTTTCATCTTATGATAAATTTAATTCAGGCTCGGGTTGGCCAAGCTTTACTAAGCCGATAGATGGCTCCATACTTAGCGAGAAGAGCGATTTTAGCTACGGTATGTCAAGAACCGAAGTGCGCACGAGCCTTTCTGACTCTCATCTTGGGCATGTTTTTGACGATGGTCCAAGAGATAAGGGTGGGCTAAGATACTGCATAAACGGCGCTGCACTTAAATTTATCCCAAAAGAGGATATGGAAAAAGAGGGTTATGGCTACTTGATACCGTATCTTGAAGAGCAAGCCAAGGCTGCAAAAGCAAAATAGATAAATTTCATGCACTGCCCGTTTTTGGGCGGTGCATGGTTTTTAAATTTGATTAGCCAAAGGGCTGGGCTAAAATTTTAAAGTAGATAAAAATCCCTCCAAGCCTATCTTGATATCTTTAAATGTAGTTTCAAAATCGCCCGTATACCAAGGATCGGCAACATCATCGCTAGAGCCAGCAAACGAAAGCAGCTTTGCAACTTTCTCGCTTTTATGTCCTATGATACGCTCGATATTTCGCACATTTGCAGCGTCCATCGCGATTATGTAGTCGTAGTAGTCTATATCGCTCTTTTTCATCTGTACGGCTTTGTGAGGAACGACCGCTACGCCGTTTTGCTTTAGTTGCGTTTGTGTGCCGTGATGAACGGGATTGCCTATCTCCTCGCTGCTTGTGCCGGCTGAAGCTATCTCAAATTTGCCCGCTAGATCGCGCTGCGCCACTATATGAGTAAATAAAGACTCAGCCATCGTGCTTCTACAGATATTGCCGTGACATACGAACAAAACCTTTATCATGGCGCTTAAACTCTAGCCTCCATCTGTTCCATATACTCTTCAAAGCTTCCTTTAAAATCAACTATCTCACCGTCTCCTTTAAGGTGGATAATACGGTTTGCAAAAGCGTCGATTAGCTCTCTGTCGTGGCTTACGCAGATGACGTTTCCGCTAAATTTATAAAGCGCCTCGCCAAGAGCGATGATCGCCTCAAGGTCAAGGTGGTTGTTTGGCTCGTCTAATATCAGCAAATTCCCGCGATCAAGCATGATCTTACTAAGCATTAATCGGTGCTTTTCACCTCCGCTTAGCGCGCTTACCGATTTTTCCTGCTCGGCGCCGCTAAATAGCATTCTTCCAAGGCACTTTCTGATCTCGTCTAAGTCTTTGTTTTTCTCATCTTGCAACCACTCGTATAGCTTTAGCTCGCCTGAGATTTTATTTGTCGTATCTTGCGCGAAGTAGCTTGGCTCGATGGTTGCGCCTATGTGGATATCTCCGCTATCAGGCTTTATTTCGCCTATGATGATCTTACAAAGCGTGCTTTTACCTACGCCGTTTGCGCCGATGATAGCCACTTTATCGTTCTTTTCAAGCTTAAAGCTAAAATTTTCAAAAAGCGTTTTATCAAATTTTTTGCTTATATTTCGTACTTCCAAAATTTCATTTCCTATATCTCGCTTGGTTCTAAAAAGTATGCTTGGATCGCGTCTGCTTGAGACTTTGATCTCTTCGATATCAAGCTTGCTTAGCTGCTTTTGACGGCTTGTGGCTTGGCGAGCCTTGCTTGCGTTTGCGCTAAATCTAGCTATAAATTTCTCAAGCTCCTCTTTTTCTTTTAGTTTCTTATCGCGCTCCATCTCATGCTGCTTTGCAACGAGCGTCGAGGCAATATACCAGTCGTCATAGTTGCCCGTAAATTCGCGAATTCTTTTAAAATCCACATCTAAAATATGCGTGCAAACCGCGTTTATAAAGTGGCGGTCGTGGCTGATTACAACCATCGTGCCTTCGTGGCGATTTAGCTCGTTTTCAAGCCATTTTATGCTTTCGATATCAAGGTTGTTCGTTGGCTCGTCCAAAAACAAAATATCAGGCTTTGGAAAAAGTACTTGAGCCAAAAGCACCTTAAATTTATCCGAGTTTTCAACCTCACTCATGAGTTTATCAAAGTCGCTAAAGCCAAGCGAGCTTAGGATTTTTTCTATCCTTGTTTCATACTCATAGCTTGGATCTTCTTCGGCTGTTATCATCTCTAAAACACCCAAGCGCTCGTTTATCTCATCGGTAAATTCCTCGCTCATATAAAGCTTTTCTTTCTCTTTAACCGCATCGTAAAGGCGCTTGTTGCCGTATAAAACGGCGTCTTTTATGGTGAAATTTTCAAACGCAAACTGATCTTGTCCGAGCGTGCCTACGCGAAGACCGTTTTCGATGATGATATCGCCTGAATTTGCCTCAAGTTCGCCTGATAAAATCTTTAAAAACGTTGATTTGCCCGCTCCATTTGCGCCGATGAGTCCGTATCTGTTTTGGCGATTTAGCTTTAAATTTACATCTTCAAACAGAAGCTGCGCGTTAAATCTCATAACTAAATTTTTAATCTCAACCATTATCTTCCTTAAGTTTAAATTTTATGGATTTTGCCAAAAAGTCGTTTAAAATTCGTATAAAAGAAATTTATAGCACCATCATGTAGCAAATCTTAAAATAGATATCTGTGCAATTTTGATAGGATTTGGTCGCTAGTTTTTTAGGGCTGATTGTGATATAATTTGGCTTAAGTTATACTTATAAAAAGTTAAGAAGGTATTTTTGATATCTGATGCGATAATAAGAGACGATATAACAAGAATTCAAGACAGAGCAAACAAAAGCAGTCGCAAGCAAGTATATAATTTTTTATTGATTTTATTTATTGCGTCAAATCTTATTTTCGGTCTCTTTTTATTTCTTCAAGGCGTTAATATCGCCATATTCGGGGTTTATTTTATCATAGCCGCGATAACCGCATTTTTTTATTTTCAAGGTAAATCATCAAGAGATGTTATAGTTTTTTGGGTGCATGGAGCGGTAGTGTTTCACGCTTTATTCGGGGTTTGGATTCTTGGTTGGGGTTACGGTGCCGAAAATTTACTGATCTGGGCTATCGGGGCAAACTACTTTATGACCACTAAAAGAAACTTTATCTCTTCTTCGCTAATAGCCCTTGAGGCTATATTTTACATAGCGCTTTATCTGTATAGGGATAAAATAGGGCTTGGGGTTATAAGTCCCGAATATAAAGATGAGTGTTATATATTTATTTTTGCTTGCATATTTTTATCGTTTCTTAAAAGAACTATGTCGCTTGAATCCATACATATCCAAAATTTTAGAAATATCCAGATGCAAAACGATAAAGTAAAAGAGATCTCCGAAAAAGACTATCTAACAGGGCTTAAAAATCGTATGGGTGTAGAAGCTAGGATAAAAGAGCTTGTAAAAATTTGTAATGAACAAAGAGAAACCGGCGATAAAAGAGGACTTTTGGTTGCTCTTGGCGATATAGACGGCTTTAAAAACATAAATGACGTCTTTGGGCATAGTGAAGGCGATAAGATATTAAAAGCCATAGCGGGCGTTTTAAGTGAAAATTTTAGATATGACGAGGATATAGTGTGCAGATGGGGCGGCGAGGAGTTTTTGATAACGGCCTTTATCTCAAGCGAAGACGACGCACATAAAATTTTAAATCGAATTTTACGCAAGATAAATATGATAAAAACTCCTGACGACAAAGGGGTGGGCATAACATTTGGAGCCGTCTTGTTAGGATGTGAAGAGGGTGAAGATATCAATGTAAAAAATATAATAAAAGCCGCCGATGATCTTCTTTATGAGGGAAAAAGAGACGGCAAGAATCGCGTGAAACTCAAAAGGTGGGTTGTTTAGTGATAAAAAATTTGATAAACGCGGACATAAGCAAAAAATTACAAGTCATAATGATCATCTTTATGCTTATACACGTAGTTTATTTTGCTATGTTTTTGTATATCAACAAACCTTATCTCTCTCTTATAAATATTTTTAGCGTAATGCTCTATGCCTATCTAGCCTACATCTTAAGAGATCAGCAAATGGTCGAGCAGGTTTTAATAGTAACAAGAGTTGAAATTTTTGTTCATGCACTTATATGCGGATTTACTCTTGGCTGGGATTACGGATTTCAAAACATCATTTTAGCTCTGATTTCGGTATCTTTTTTTACAAATTCCATAGGCAAGACATTTGGGTATGTAGTTGCGTTTTTGCAAGGACTAGCGTATCTGTTTTTGTATTTGTATTTTAAAGATATGCATTTAGGAGCAAATTCGGAGTCGGAGTTTATATATATTTTTAACTTTGTTTTGGTTGTTTGCGCTCTGGTTGTTTTTTCTTCTATTCTTAGAACTTTTAACGCCACGATCTATTTTAATATGCTTGATAGACAAGAGGAACTTGAGATGGCCGCAAACAAAGATCCTCTAACATCTTTGCCAAATCGTCGCGCCTTTCAAAATATCATGCAAAGTACTGTTTTGGAGACTAGAACCAGCGTTAGTATCGTTATGGGCGATCTTGATGATTTTAAAAGCATCAACGATAAATTCGGGCACAACGCAGGCGATGAGGTTTTAAAAAGCGTGGCTCACATCATAAAGACAAGCCTTAGAAAGCAAGATTATGTGTTTAGATTCGGAGGAGAGGAGTTTCTTATCCTTATAACCGATACTAGCTTTGAAAATTCCAAAATAGTATTAAATAGAATAAGAGAGAAAATATCTCAAAAAGAATTTAGATTTAACAAAGAAGCAGCCGTAAAGATATCCGTCACTTTTGGCTTTGTCTATGTTGCGGTAAGTGATAATTTTGATCTAAATTCAGCTATCAAAAATGCCGATGATTTGCTAAATCAAGGCAAAAGAGAGGGTAAAAATTGTACTAAAGGAGAGATGCTCTCTTGCAGCCTTGAGTTTAGGCCAAAAAATCGATACAAAATAAAATTTAAAGATACGCCCTGAAAATTTCTCACATAAATACCAAAAATATCATATCTCGCTCTAAAATTTCTAACTTTTCGTTTGCTATAAATGCATATACGGGCTGTCCGCACGGTTGCATCTACTGCTACGCCGAATTTATGAGAAAATTTAGAAGCGGCGATGAGAGATGGGGCGAATTTCTTGATATCAAGGAGTTTGATGAGAGCTCGCTTGAGAAATTTATACGAAATTACAAGGGTGAGAGAGTTTTTATGAGTTCGGTTACGGACTGCTACAACCCGTTTGAGGCGAAATTTAAAAAGACTCGTAAGGTGCTTGAGGCTTTAGCAAATTCCGATGTTAAGCTTCAAATTTTAACCAAATCAAGCCTAGTTCTGCGCGACATAGATCTTTTTAAAACGATGCCGAATTTAAGAGTAGGACTTAGCTTTTCTACTCTTGATGAGAATTTGCGAGCTGTTTTTGAACCAAGAGCAAGCAAGGTTAATGAGCGTCTAAACGCCTTAAGAAGCTTAAAAGAGCAGGGCGTTAAGACATTTTTGTTTGTCGCGCCTATTTTCCCAGCCATAACTCCTGCGCTTAAATTCGCGCAGAATTACGGCGATTTAGCAGATGAGATAGCTTTTGATAGATTAAATTTATATCCTGCATTTAAAGACAAAATTTTATCTTTTATCGGGCGAAATTTCCCGCATCTTTTAAGTCTGTATAAGCAAATTTATCTGTTTAACGATAACTCTTATTGGCATGAACTTGCAGCGAATTTAGATGAAATTTTAAGCTCTAAAAGGGCAAACTATAAGATATTTTTTAAGGATTAAGATGAGTGCGGTTTTGTTTAGGTTTTTAGCTCTGTTTTTTGGAGTTTATCTGCTTGTTTTAGCGCTTCTTTACTTTTTTCAGGAGCGGCTTTTGTTTGTGCCTAGCAAGCTTGATGGCGGCTATAAATTTGAGTTTGATGCGAAATTTGAAGAGATAAATTTAAACGTAGAGGGCGCTATTTTAAACGGACTTCATTTTTATGCGAGCAAGCCAAAGGGCGCGGTTTTGTTTTTTCACGGCAATGCAGGCTCGCTTAAGGGCTGGGGCAAATTTGGCGAGTTTTATACCAAGCTTGGATATGATTTTTATGTTTTTGACTATAGGGGGTATGGCAAAAGTAGCGGTGAGATAAGAAGCGAGCGTGAGCTAATGAGCGATAGCGAGGCTATGATGAGGCGAGCGCTTGAGGATTTTAGCGCAAAAGATATCACGCTTATGGGCTACTCTCTTGGAAGCGGTCTTGCTACGAGGATTGCGGGCAAATTTGAAGTGCCTAGGCTAATTTTGGTTGCGCCTTATTTTAAATTTGACGAGCTCGCAAGCTCAAAAGTGTTTTTCGTGCCAAAATTTATAGTTAAATACAAAATCCCGACCGTATCTTTTATAAAAGAGGCAAAAGATACCGATATATCGATAATCCACGGCAAATTTGACGATCTTATAGATATCTCAAACTCTTATAAACTTGTCAAACATCTAAAACAAGATGATAAATTTTACGAGATTGAAGCGGGGCATAACGATATATTGACCGGTAGAGAATTTGAAAGAATTTTAGAGGAAATTTTAAGCAGGTAGCTTTAAACCCGCTCGGTTTTAACACTAAGCGGGTTTAAAGGTAAATTTTAGTGAAGCGCTTCGTTTAGCTTGATCGCTCTTTTGCTTGCGCTTGCGGTGATCTGGCCTGTTTGGCTGTTTTGGCGGAAGTGAAGCCCGTCAAGGTTTGCAAGCTCTAAGCCTTTATAAATTTCACGATCAAATTTGAAATTCGGATTGATTTCGTTTAGCTTTTCTCTCTCGGCCTCGTTGATAAACACTTTTGTGCCCTCTAAAATGGCAATTCCCGCATCAACTATGCATTTATCGCCAAGCGGGATTCCCGTAACCGAATTTGCGCCAAGCAAGCAGTTTTTGCCGATGCTTACGGGATTTCCGTTTGTGCCGCTTAGCACTCCAAGGATGCTTGCTCCTCCGCCCACGTCGCTTCCTTCGCCGACTACAACTGAGCTGCTTACGCGTCCTTCTATCATAACCGAACCCGTCGTGCCAGCGTTAAAATTCACATATGCAGCGCCCGGCATTACCGTAGTGCCCGGATGTATCGAGGCTCCAAGGCGAACTTTGGCGCTATCAAGGATCCTTGTATTGTCGCTTGGTATGATATGGCTTAAAAAGCGCGGGAACTTATCCACGCTTACGATAGCAGGATATCCACCACTCATCTTTAGCCAAATTTCGTTTTTGCGTAGCCACTCAAGCTCGATAGGGATGTTGCGGCTCGTCCATGCTACGTTTGGTAGCACGCCAAAGGCTCCCTCAAGCACCAAACTTCTAAGCGGAGCTTTGTTAAGCGATAGTAGATAAAGCTTCAGATATACGATCTCAACGCTCTTTGGCTTAGCGTCTTCGAACATAAATACTATCTTAAATTTATCCTCGTTATTTTGCAAATCCTCTTCAAAAGCGTGCTTAACCATGTGTAAAACTTGCACGTTTTTATGTTTTTCCACCTCGTTTTCAAAGACGCTAAAGAGTTTGCTCGCTTTTTTAACAACCTTTGGAGTAAGCTCGGCTACAAATTCGCTACCCGTAAAATCAACTTCCACTCCGCATTTTTCAAGTGCGTAGATGAGTGCTGCGGCTGACAAAAAGCTCTCTTTATAATTTACTACGGCATAGCTTGCTTGCAAAATTTTATCTTTATTTAATTGTCCTCTATCAACGCGAGCGACAGCAAAGGC
>JAUNLC010000055.1 GCA_030532465.1 Campylobacter sp.
GAAAAGTTGTTTTGTAAAATATTATGAAATGTTTAAAAATGAGAATTATTCAAATGAGTATTTAGTTAATCTGATTTCAAATAATGAAAATTATGACATTATTGCTACAACTACAAGAGTAAATTGTGCGCGTTGGATAGTAAGACATAGTCTTACAAAAGAAGCGCTTGAAATTATTGTTAATTCAAAAAACTAGATGAAACAACAAAAGTAAAGGCTTTAGAACTATTGCAAGTGTAATGATTAGCGGTAAGTTGGATTTTAATCTCGTAGTTACAATGCTAAGAAGTCGTTGTTTCAAACCTAGAGTTAAGTGTATAAGTAAATTCGACTTTATTAAAAGCTCTTCGTTGCTAAATTTATCAATTAGCGATATAGCTTCTTGATAGCTATTTTTAGCAAAATTTTAGTTTTGCCAAGCTACTTGTTTTGGTGCTTTTGCCAAATTTCAATATTTGTTTTTAGGATATGTTTGTTAGTTGCAAGGACTAGGTAAAAATAGCTTTAGTTCCTTTTGATTTTGATTTCATGAAATTTAAAAACAACTCATGCCGCTCATTTATTTTAGCCTTTTTAAATCAGAATTTTCGGATCAAATTTGGCTATAGGTCGGATAGTTGATTTGTTTGCGACGTTAAAAAGATTAAGAGGTGCTAAGCACCCCTTAATGTATATTTACGAAAAATCTACGTTGTTGTTATTAAAGTCAATACCTTGATAGCTATCTGTAGTAACTGTTCCTACAAGTTTAATCTCACTCTTATCCAGAATATTGTCGCCATTGTTTTCAATACTATAGATATGAGACTCATCAACCCCTTTAACCAAGATAACCGCTTTAGCGTTTGCTTCGATATTGCCGTTAAAGGCTTTACCTTCTCCAAATAGCTCCGAGAATGCATCGGACGAGTAGTCCTTCTCATCATAAAGTCTGCTGTTTATATCGATATCGTAAATTTTGCCGTTTTCGATAGCCTGATTATTTGTTACTTCAGTAAGAGCCTTATCTAGCCCGCCAAGAGCTTTGACATTTATCTTGTCTTGGCTATTGTTTGAGTTGAAGTAGTTTATCTCTATTTTGTCTATATCTTTGGCGAATACAAAAATTTCATTGGCATCTCCGGCATAGACATCTTTTTGCACATCTATCATTACCTTAACGTTTGAGCCGTTTGAGTAGTTTTGAGGCATATAATCGCTAAGATTTTCAACGTCACCATTAAAAGGAGTCTCTTTTGGGGTCGTTTGGATATCTTCAGAGCTATGGAATTTGCCTTTTAAGGCCTCGTTTTGCTCATCGCTTAGAGTGATCGTTTGATCATCTGTACTGTTTATTGCGCTGTCAAAGAGTTTATCTGCTTTTTGGACCAAGAAGTCTAAATTGTTTTTGATATTTTCGGTAGTATCTACTATCTTAAATTTAGCATTTATGCTCTTTTGGGCTAAAATTTTAAACTCTTCAACACTAAGTTTCCAGTCTATCATTTGTGCATATTTGGTGTTAAAAGCGAATTGATCAACTTTGCTGTTTAGCGCCAAATTTTTATCTTGAGCGCCAAGACCCGTTAGGACTATTTGATCATCATCGGCAAAATTATCAACTCCTATTTTATTAAACATATCTTTGCTTAAAGTTATTGTGCCGTTATCTGTAGCATCAATGCTTTTTAGTTTTGATACCAAGTAGCCATAATCGCTAAAATTTTCAAACATCTGCGTAATCTTATCTGCACTATCTGCTATGGTTATAGATTTGTTGTTAAATACAGGATTATTTCCTGGTATTTTTAAAATTTTAGCGGCATCATCAGCCGATAAACTAGCGTCTTTAATGCTTCCCGCTTTTAGTTTTGCAAGGCTTCCATCCAGAGATATCTCCTCTATTTTATCCGCATCAAAAGTAGTATTGTCTGTAAGAGTTATGCTGTTGTCGGCGATTTTAGATAGAAGTGTTTTTGACACTTTCGCAAGTTCTTCTACACTTAAAGATGCGCCTTTTATAACTCCGTCAGCTATCTTAGAGGCTGCTTTTTCTAAAGATTTTAAAGATTCGCTGCTTAAATTTGTATCTTTAATCTTAAGTATGGCATTGTCTGCGATTTTTTCTATCAAACCGTCTTTAAAGCTTGCGATAGCTTCAACGCTAACGCCTAGCTCTTCTATAGAGTCAAAGCCGTCTTGTTTGCCAAAGCCTTTAATTTTTGAGATAAATAGCTTCTTTGTTTCAAGTCTTTTGTTCTCGCCCTCTCCTACAATTTCAGTTTCAACGTCAAATGTATATTCAAGGCCTTTGTAATTTACAGTGTCGTATCTATAAATATAATTTTTATCGAATTGCCCATTTAGGAATTTTTCTATAGTTATAGCTTTGTTGCTTACTATATCTATGTTGATAAACTTGTCAGATCCGCTGTGGTCTGTAAATATGAAGTTATCTTCTTTTACTGCGCTATTTCCTATTTTAATTTGATTTATCGTGTTACCGGCCTTAAATACATAAGTAGTGTCGCCCAACACCAATGTATCGCCTGCTGCTGCGTGATTGATAACTTCCTCGTAGGTTAAATTTTTAGCTTGGTTTAGGTTTAGCGATTTTAATAACTTGCTGTTTGTTGTAAAAACGCTTCCGTCGCTAAATTTAATTTGATGTATATTTAAAGGCGCTTCATAATCAAGCTCTTGTGTGCCTTGCGCATCTAAGAAAAATTTACCGTCTTTGTTTTTATATACGTTACCAAATCCACCTAGTTTTATAGATATACCGTCTTCGCCGAAAAATTTAGTAAATCCATTTTTGTCGCTTACCTTTACAAGCCCATCTAGTATCTTGTGCTCATATATGTTTAAAATACCGTCTTCTAAAGTTAAAGTATCTCCTACTTGCAAATCTCCCAAGCTAACATTTTTTAGTATGATGAGATTGTCTTTTACAAAGTTATATGTATCGTTATCGTCTCCTGAAAGGTAGATATATACATCATCACCCTTTACAAAGAAGACATTTTTACCTTTTGGTAAAGATAGTTGGTTTTCTAAAAAAGGAGCCTGAGTTTCTATTTTGGTTAGAGTTATGTCACCTATAAATTTAACCGTATCCGTAGGTTTTAAATTTTCTAATTTATGATGACCGCCCTCTAGGTCTTGTAAAACTATCTCATATGTAACCTTGCCGTTATTTACGACTTTAAATATAGCTTGTTCGGTAAATTCTCTACCGTTTTCAGACCAGGTTACATTTGTTCTGCCGTCTTCTTCTTGTGGGTTGTTAGGTTCGGTAGGTTTATCGGGATTGGGTTTTACAGGAGGCTGAGGATTAGGTGTCGGTGTATTTGGATCCGAAGGTTTGCTATCGGTCATATTTCCTATAATTTCAGTGATAACAATCTTATCTTGTCTGGCTATTTGTTCGCTTTTAAGAGCGTTATAAACCTTTCCGTGTCCTGCGTGATCTTTTGTCGATCCGCCTACTTTAACCTGTGTTTTTAGATCCTCTTTGTTTGATGATCTGAAGGCTTCTTCGTATAGTAAAGCCGACTCATTGCTTTGTATTTCAGACATGTGCTGTCTTCCTCCTTGCATTTAAAATAGATTTATAAATAAAATTATATTTTAAATTATTTAAAAAATCAAATTCCCTGATACTACGGCATTATAAAAAATTTTATTTTTATATTTCATTTGCTACAATACATTTTTTATTTACTAAAGGTTGTGAATTAAATTTTGAAATCAACGGAATTATCTATGCAAAATAGCGAGCTAAAAACGGCTATCAAAAAATCCAAAAAAATTATAATATATGCTGGAATTTTTAGTATTTTTGTAAATTTATTGATGCTCACGCCACCTCTTTATATGTTGCAGCTTTATGGCAGAGTAGTCGCTTCAAGGAGTATGGACACTCTGTTTTTTCTAACGCTTATAGTCGTGATTTTGTTTATCTTTATGGCTGTTTTTGAGATATTAAGATCAAGAATTTTAGTTGTTTTTGCCAACAAGTTAGATCTAAGCTTATCGGGAAGAATTTATGATTGTATATTTAAACTATCTGCAAAAAATCCCGCAAATGCATCTTCTCAGGCGATGAGCGACCTTAATACACTCAAGCAGTATCTGTCCACAAATGGAGTTTTTGCTTTTTTGGATGCTCCTTGGCTGCCTTTTTATATTTTTATTCTTTTTTTATTTCATCCTTTTTTTGGCTATTTTAGTATAGCTAGCGCTTTGATCATATTTTTTATAGCTTTGATAAATGAAAAAGCGACTAAGGAAGGAATTACGGTCTCAAACAACGCCTATAGAAATGAGATTAAATTTATAGATTTAAGCCTGAGAAATTCAGAGGCGACTCATGCTATGGGTATGAATTCGGATCTAAAAAAAATTTGGCAAGCAAAGCACAACGAGTTTTTAAGCGCACACTCTAGCTCAAGCTTAAAAGCCGGATTGTATTCTAATCTGAGTAAATCTTTAAGGATAACATCGCAATCTTTGATACTAGGACTTGGAGCCTATTTGGTTATAAATATGGAGATAAATCCGGGTATGATGATAGCCGGTTCTATCATAATGGGCAGGGCTTTAGCTCCGCTTGATCTTTTAATATCAAGTTGGAAGAGCTATAAAGGGGCAAGGCAAAGCTATGATAGGTTATCGAAATTTTTACAAGATTTTCCCTCTGGAGATGAAATTTTAGAGCTTCCCGATCCTAAAGGTGAAATAAGTGTAGAAAATCTTACCTTAATACCTCCAAATTCCAAATCCGCCTCTTTGGCAAATATAAATTTAAACATCAAAGCCGGGCAGATGTGCGCTTTTATAGGGCATAGCGCAGCCGGTAAAAGTTCATTGGCTAGAGCTATCCTTGGAATTTGGAGTGCTCAAAGCGGAGTTGTTCGTGTAGATTTAGCCGATATTAGGCAATATAACCCTGATCGGCTAGGTAAATTTATAGGCTATCTTCCTCAGGATATAGAGCTTTTTGAAGGAAGCGTAGCGCAAAATATAGCTAGGTTTGGAGAAATCGATAGCAATGCTGTCATAAAAGCAGCCAAAATGGCAAATGTTCACGAGATGATACTTGAATTTTCAGATGGGTATGAGACCAAAATAGGAGCCGGAGGTGTAAATTTAAGCGGAGGAGAAAAGCAGAGAATAGCTCTTGCTAGAGCCTTATACAAAGATCCTAAGATAATCGTGCTTGATGAGCCAAACTCGAGTTTGGACGATGAGGGCGAGAGCGCTTTATTAAAAACATTAGTAGAGCTAAAAGCAAAGGCGACAATCCTGATAATCTCGCACAAGCTGAATATTTTGCAAATAGTCGATAAAGTAGCTGTTTTGCAAAATGGGCAGTTGATATATTTTGGAGATAAAGGACCTGTTTTAGAGAAAATTTCAGGCTCGCAAAGGAGCGTTTCATGATATTAAAAAATGAAAATCCTACTATTGCTTTTGGACTTTTTACTATATTTTTGTTTGTGGTTGTGTTTGGAATTTGGATAGGACTAGCCCCATTAAATAGTGCCGTAGTGGCTCCAGGAAAAGTCGGGATAATAAACAACAAAAAGACGATTCAGCATCTTGAAGGCGGTGTCGTGGAGAAAATTTTTGTAAAAGATGGAGATAGAGTAAAAGCCGCAGATGCTTTGATTGAGCTAAAAAACGCAAATTTGATCAGTGAAATTTCTATCGTTAAAAATGAAATTTTACAAAACAGCGCGCTTTTATCAAGGCTTGAGGCTCAAAGAGATGAAAAAGAAGATATAAAATTTAAAGAGGAGATTTATAAATTTGAAGGTTATGATTTGGCGATACAAAGCCAGATCGATATTTTTAACGAACAAAATAGACTGTTTAGCGACGAAAGAAATATCACAACTCAAAAGATAAACCAGCTACAAAATCAGATACAAGGAATCAATGCCATACTAAATGCCAAAAAAGAGAGAATGACCTCTATAGATGAAGAGATTGCGGAATGGGACAAGCTTTTTAAAGCCCAGCTGGCAGATAAGATTAAGCTTAGAGATTTGAAGCGCGAGAGAATAAATATCAAAGGCGATATGGCAGCAAATAGCGCAGAGATTGCTAGACTTAACGTGCAGATAATGCAGGCAAAATCAGAAATCATACTCAAAGAAAGAATCAAAAAGGATGAAATTTTAAAAAATATAGAGGATGTCAAGAAAAAACTTGTGAGCGCTATACAAAAATATGAAGCTCTTAACGATCAGCTTGATAGGACTATAATCAAATCGCCTATCGACGGAGTTGTCGTAGAGTCGCTGTTTTATACCATAGGAGGCGTAATCAAACCTGGCGAGAAGGTTATGAGTATAGTTCCTGATAATGCAAGCTATGTAATAGATGCAAAGCTTGGAATTTCAGATATAGATAATGTTGGCGTGGGTTTTGATGCCGATATAAGATTTAACGCATTTCATAGCTCTCAAAGCAAAGTCGTGCAAGGCAAAATCATATACATATCAGCCGATAGTTTAGTTGATAAAAGGGATTTTTCATACTATGAAATCAAAGCTGAGATAACTGCAGAGGGCTTAAGATCTATGCAAGAAAATAACTTTTTCCTGCTTCCGGGTATGCCTGTTGAAGTAGTTGTTAAGACAGGAGAAAGAACGATACTAAGCTATATGATAAAACCTTTTTCGGAGATGTTTGTTAAGGCTTTTAATGAAGAGTAAAATTTTAATATCTATCCTTTGTTTTGTATCTTTGTCCGCCCAAGATACGAGCCTATCTCAAGCTTATCAAATGGCGCTTAACAATGACCACGGTCTAAAACAAAATATATATGAAGGATTTGCCACAAAGGAAAGAACCAAGCAAACCTTAGCCTCGTTTTTTCCAAGCGTTAGTTTTGATGTATCTTATAACGGACAAAGGTATAAAAAAAATAGTATCAAAGTCGATGAGAGTTATATAAGATACGGAGTTAGCATTAATCAAATAATCTTTAGACCTGCTAGTTGGTATGAACTAAATCAAGATAAATTAAGAGAGCAGGGAAGCGATTTGATAAATTTGGCCGTAGAACAAGATCTGGCCAAAAAAGTTGCAAAAGCTTATTTTGACTACTCTCATGCGTTAAATTCTTTAGAATTTGCAAAACAGTATGAAGAGGTGACAAAGGCAAGGTTTAAACAGCTTCAAAAATCATTGGAATTTGGGCTAAGCAATAAAATGGACTTGCTTGAGTCAAAAGTAAGGCTTGATGAAGCAAGGCTAAATATAAACAAAGTTAAGCAGCAAATTCAAATAGCAAATCTTGAGCTAACAAGCATTATAGGGTCGCAGATAGAGGTAAATAAAAGACTTTCAAATTTAGATTTAGAGTTTTTTAAAGGCATAATGCTGGAGCAATTTAGCGACATATCCAAAAATTTGCAATATAAGCAGAGTGAAATTTTAACTCAAATATCTAACGAGGAGTTGAAAAAACGCAAAAGCGAACACCTGCCTAGCGTAAATTTAAATGTTGGATATTATAATGATAGATATATGGAGAGAAAATACCCTATAGATGAAAACAATAAGCTGCAAAGCACTATAAGCTTTGTATTTCCTATATTTACGGGAGGGCAAACTGCTGCAAGGGTTGAAGAGGCGCGTTTGCTAAATTTATCTAATATAGAACGTCAAAAAAACTCGCAAAATAAGATATTGGTAGAGCAAAAAAAGGTCGTCAGCGAATTTTTAAATTTAATTGATGAGGTTGATTTAACTAGACTATCGCTTGAAAATTCTTTGTTGTATAGAGATTTTGTGCAGCAGGCATATAACGACGGACTAAAGGATGTCGTAGATCTTTTTGACGCTCAAGCAAAGGTATTTCGTATGCAAAATGAGCTTTTAAATTCTAGCCATAAACTTGTTTTGTCATATCTGGAGTTAGAAGCCTTAATAGGCAATATATCTATACTAACGATGGAAAATTTAGAAAGAGCATTTTAGTAAATTTTAGGATAGTGTTTATAGCTATTTTGTGTTTTTTAAATTAAATATATAAATGGCAGACAGGATGGGATTTGAACCCACGAAGGCTATTAACCTTACACGCGTTCCAGGCGTGCTCCTTCAACCACTCGGACACCTGTCTATAAAAATGTGATTTTAGCAGAAAATTTATAAATTTAAAATTTATTCAGGAAATTATTTTATCTATATATAAGCAATGGTGTAATATAATTCGCAATTCTTCTATGTGTGTCAAGGTAGCTCAGCTGGTTAGAGCGCTGGTCTCATAAGCCGGAGGTCGAGAGTTCAAGTCTCTCTCTTGACACCATTAA
>JAUNLC010000011.1:0-5999 GCA_030532465.1 Campylobacter sp.
TAGTTGTGCTTAACACAGGGGCGAGAGATCCCTACCGCATCGATCTCTTGAAAGGCATCCGTTCCTATAAGCGAGCTTGCGACCTGACCGCTTATAAGCACGATAGGAATACTATCTGAATATGCGGTAGCAAGCCCCGTAACGGCATTTGTAAACCCCGGACCGCTTGTGACAAAGGCCACTCCTACCTTGCCGCTTGCTCTTGCGTATCCGTCTGCCGCATGAACGGCGGCTTGTTCGTGGCGAACCAAAATATGCTTAAAATACTTCTGCTTGTAGGTTTCATCGTAGATATTAAGCGCGGCTCCGCCCGGATAGCCAAAAACTATATCAACGCCCTCTTTATGCAACGCTTCGCTGATCATCTGCGAGCCTGAAATTGCCTTTATCATAAATTTGCCTTTTTTGAATTTGCTATTATTTAAATTTGCTTAAATTATAAACTTTATAGCTTTAAAAAGGCGTAAAATGAAATTTTAACTTCAGATTTAAATTCCTGCTTTGTTACGATATTGCAAGGGTTTATAATCAATATGATTAATTATTTTTATCCTTAAACGGCAAGAAAAGATGGTGAGGTCGCTTTAAAATTTCCAAAAACAACCTCTTTACAAACATAAAGAAATTCCCTATAGAAGTATCTCTTGAGACCAAAGAGACCTTTAAGGCAAGCACGAAGCTAACGATCAAATTTACAAGCCCTATCATTAAAGCGCAGCTTAAATAATAAAAAAACTCACAAATAGATATCTCAACATGCATAAAGGAGTATCCTAAATATGCGCTTGAAAATGCGACGTGAGCGATATTTAAAGGAAGATCAAGCAGATATCCCACAAAAGGAGTGATACCCAAAAGCACTCCAAAGAAGAAATTTCCCGCTATAGCTCCGTGGTGATCGTGCAGATAGTAAGCAAGCCTTCTTCTTTTGTCCTCGCTAAAGAGCTTTTTAAACACAGGATGGTGAAAATACCTCTGCCTTAGCTCCAGATAATCGGCTCTATTGTCAAAATATCCTGCTATAAGACCCGAGCAAAATAGCCAAATTCCCGCAGTTGCCGCATAAAAAAGAGCCGAGATAGGAAGCAGTCCTTTTAGATAATACCTCGCCTCATCCTCGTTTATAACGGCTTCGTTGCCCTTGATGTAAAGATAAGATATGACAAAGGATATCAAAAGAGCTAGACTAACATTTCCCAAAACGGATGCAAATTGCGAACGGCTAACCTTAAAGATAAGCTCTATAAGCTTGTTTTGATTTGCCATATTATCCTCATCGCGCTCCACCTCTTGAGCAAATGTAGAAGCCGTCATAGCAGGCTGCTTGGTTGCGACGGTAAAGCCTATAAGATGGATAAAAACAAATCCTAGTCCGTAGTTTAGGCTGCTTAAGATGGTTTCTACACCTTGAGAAAATCCTGCTTGCACGATATTTATCTTCAAAAGAGCCATTATAGCTATGATTACGCCTGCACCCGCCGAGCTTAAAAACATCTTTAAATAATCTTTTTTATCGTCGGCTATATAGTGCTCTCCGTGCTCTCCGATATTGTTTGTTATGCTTTTTGCTATGATTTTGCTGCTTTGTCTATAAACATCCATAAGGGAATTTTTGCTCGCATTTTGTTTTACCGACTCTTTAAACATCTTCAAAAGGGCTAAATTTGACTCTCTCGTGTCAAAATTTTTAATCAGCCTTATGATAAATTCTATTCTTTTTATTATCTGAGTTAAACGCTGCAAATTGTATGTGACATTGATGGAAATTCCCATATTAACCGATCTTTTTTTGAGCTTTTCGATCTGCTGCATACACTGGGTTATTAGCACTTCCAGATGCTTAAAATCAAGCTGAATCGAGCTTATATCTATATGAGAGTCTTGCAATTTATACACAAATTTGTTTATATCTCTTTGAAGCGCTATAAATGCAGAATCTCTGCTTAAAAGAGATTTATCAAGCCTTATAAAGCTCTCGTCAAATTCCTGCGAGGCAACTCTTATCGAAAGTATCTCGACGGCATCTAAAAGCTCGTGAAAAAGGTGAATTTTAACCTTGTGAGTATAAGTTGAGTTTAAAAATATCGATGAGAAAAACTCAAGCCACTTCTCGTCGCTAACATTTTCAATCCAGACATAATCATCTTTTTTATTAAAAATAGTGGCAAATATATATCTTAATTCGCCCTTATCGGGAGGATTTGGCAAAAATTTATTATAAAATCTCTCCTTTATCTCGTGAGCAAAGCCGTTTTTTGACAATATACCAAAGTTGCTAAGATTAATAGAGAGCTTTAAATTTATAAAAAAGAGATTTATCTCATCGCAAATCGCCGTTGCAGGCTGCGTTTTTTCGTTAAAAAACGATATGCAAACATCCATACGCGAACAGACAAGATCGGTTTGCTCTAAGTTTTTGGGTCTTATAAATTCCATTATGGCTTTAAATTTATCGATTATATCGGTGTTTTTAGCCTCTATATCTTTAATAACGCTTGCAAATTCCTCTTGTATTTTCAAAACCGCCCTTTTTAAATTTATCTCATCTCAAGCTTCATGAGATACATATCTTCGCCGTCCGTTACCTTTAAATTTTGGCTTTGGCATTTTGGGCAGGTGAAGTCATTGTCTGCAAGCTCGCCGCTATATCCGCAATCCAAACACTCTATAACGACGTTTTGCAAATTTATTATAAGCTCTGCGTTTGCGCAAATGGTCTCGTTTTTATACACATCAAAAGCGCTTTCAAGATAGTGCGGCTCAACCCCGCTTAAGCGCCCTACTTTTATCTCTATCTTAACAACCTCTTTAGCTCCTTGCTTGGCTGCGTTTTTCTCACAAAGAGAGACTAGGTTTTGAACTATGCTTAACTCATGCATCTTATTTCCAAACTAACAAATTCTTGGCAAAAGCTCGCCTTTTGGAGCCTCTAAAAATCTCTTTGAGCCATAAGCGTTTTGTATGATGACGCGACTATTTTTGGAGTTTAAAATTTCTCCTATCACGTTTGCGTTTTTATCGAATTTACGCAAAATTTCAAGCGCTTTTAACTCATCCTTAGGCTCAACGGCTAATACAAAGGTTCCTTCGTTAGCCAGTTCATAAGGCTCAAATCCAAATAGCTCGCAAACACCTACAACCTCATTGCTAACCGCGATATCCTCCTCTCTTACGAGGATATCAAGCCCGCTAAATTTAGACCACTCGTTTAGCACCGCAGATAGGCCTCCTCTAGTTGCGTCACGCATACAAAGAGGCTTAATCCCTTCTTGAAAGATGGCTTTTACAACCTCCATCAAGCTCTTGCAGTCGCTGATAAGATTGCCCTCAAGGCTTAATTCCTCTCTGTTTGCAAGTATAACGGCGCCGTGTCTTCCTATATCGCCCGAAAGCAGAATTTTAGCACCCGATTTTAGACCGCTAAGCCCTACTTCTTGGCTCATAATCTCGCCTACACCAGAAGTGTTTATAAAAATTTGATCGCATTTGCCTTTAGGAACAACCTTGGTATCGCCGCAAACCACCTTAACTCCGCTTTTGCTCGCTACATCGTTTAAGGAGGTTAAAATTCTCTCAAGCTGGGCTATCCCAAAGCCCTCTTCTATGATCAAAGAGCAGCTAAGATATTTAGCTTGCGCGCCTACCATGGCAAGATCGTTTATCGTTCCACAAGCTGCTATTTTGCCGATGTCTCCACCGTTAAAAAAAATCGGAGTAACCACAAAGCTATCGGTGCTAAAAGCAACTTTAGCGTTTAGATTAAATATCGCAGAATCGTTGCTTTGACGTAAAATTTCATTATCGAAAATTTTAAAAATTCTCTCGTTTATAAGAGAATTCATCTCTTCGCCGCCGCCTCCGTGGCTTAAAAGTATCTTATCTGCTTCCACGCCATAGCCTCTCTTTATCAAATTTTCTCATTAATCGTCATTTGACCATACTTATAATATGCCGCACAAGCGCCCTCGCTTGAAACCATGCACGATCCAACCGGAGTTTTTGGAGTGCACGCCTTACCGAAAATTTTACAATCAAACGGCTTTGCCCGCCCTCTTAAAATTTCAGGACAGATACAGGCCTTGCTCTCTTTTTTACTCTCAACCGAGCAGTCAAATTTAACTCTTGCATCAAGGTAGCTAAATTCATCTCTTAGCTTCATTCCGCTATCTTTAATCACACCAAGACCTCTCCACTCAAAGTCGCAAGGCTCAAAATAAGCGTTTATAAGCTCTTTTGCTCTTAAATTTCCATCCTTGCTAACCACTCGGGCGTATTCGTTGTAAATTTCATGGGTAAGGGCGTTTTGCTGACGAACTAAATTTAAAATACTATCCATGATATCAAGCGGCTCAAAACCGCTAACGGCGATAGGTTTTTTATAAATTTTAGCTATCTCCTCATAAATTCCGTATCCCGTTATAACGCTAACGTGACTTGGCCCCAAAAAGGCATCTATCTTTACGTCCTTATCGTCAAGTATCGCTTTTACTGGAGCAGGAACGGTGATATGATTTATATGAAAAAATAAATTTTTTAACCCTAGCTCTACCGTCTTTTGAACCAAATTTGCGCTCATTGGGGTGGTCGTTTCAAAGCCGATAGCAAAAAATATCACGTTTTTATCGGGGTTTTGAGTTGCTATCTTTATGCAATCAAGCGGAGAGTAAAGAGCTCTTATATCGGCTCCTTCGGCTCTAAGCTTTTGCAGGCTCGTATTTGAGCCAGGAACCCTTAGCATATCCGCAAGCGTGCAGAGTATATTGCCATTTTGCGAAGCAAGCTTGATAGCTTCGTCTATGCGACTTTTTGGCATCACGCAAACAGGACAACCCGGACCGTGGATAAAATTTATATGCTCGCCCACAAGCTGAGGCAGTCCGAATTTCATTATGCTATGCGTATGACCGCCGCAAATTTCCATGATATTTAGAGGCTTAACGCTCTCTTTTTTGATAAGAGCGGATAGGGCTAAGATGAGGTTTTTATCCCTAAATTCGCTTATTAAGTTCAAACTTGCTCTCGCATACGGCTTAATCCCATATCGCCCTCATCCTCATCTATCTCGCCTGATTCCATATCTGCGGCTATTTGCCTATAAATTTCAAGGCTTTCAAGAGCGTATTTTGTATCTATCTTCTCCATCGCATATCCGACATGGATAAGTACGTATTCGCCCGCTTTCACGGGCTCGGCGATGAGATCTAGACTAACGCGCCTTTGAACGCCGAGCGTATCGACTAAAGCGACGTTATTTTCATCCACTTCAAGCACTTTTGAAGGTATAGATAGGCACATTATCTAAGCTCCTTTTTAAGCTCAAGATACTTAAGCCACTTCTCTACTCCTTCGCCCGTCTTAGAATCAATCTCTATGATATCGACCTTTGGATTTAGCTTTCTAGCTTCCGCTATCACTTTTTTAGTGTCAAAATCAAAATGCGGCAAAAGCGAAATTTTGGTTATCAAAATGAGATCCGCCGAGCGAAACATCACAGGATATTTTGAAACCTTATCGCTTCCTTCAGGCACCGAAAGGAGCACGACGTTAAAGTGCGAACCCACGTCATAGCTTGCAGGACATACCAAATTTCCGACATTTTCTACAAATACCATATCAAGCTCGTTTAAAGGCAGATGATGAAGTCCTTCATGCACCATAAACGCGTCCAAATGACAGGCTTGACCGGTAGTTATCTGATGAGCCTTGGCTCCTGCGGCTATTATGCGATTGGCATCTTGGTTTGTCTCAAGATCGCCTTCGACTACGCCTATCTTAAATTTACCGCTTTTTATTGTAGCTTCAAGCAGGGTTGTTTTACCGGCACCCGGGCTACTCATTAAATTTACGCATAAAATTCCGTGCTCGTCAAGATGAGCTCTGTTGTGTTGCGCCTCTTTGTCGTTTTCGGATAGGATTTTGGTTATAACCTCTATCGTTTTCGTCTCTTTTAAGACAGGATGCGCATGCTCTGCGTGATTGTGCTCATGAGCTGCTCCGTG
>JAUNLC010000011.1:6099-18491 GCA_030532465.1 Campylobacter sp.
TGCTCATGAGCTGCTCCGTGACCGTGCTCCTTGTCATGATCGTGAGCGTGAGAGTGGCTTGTGCCGTCTGCGTGAGTATGGGAGTGGTTGTGTCCGCTAAGCAAACATCCGCAATCTTTACACATGTTGTTTCCTTTATTTGTAGTTTTATTATCTTATGGTTTTCTTAATTTTCTATATCTTTTACATTTATATTCGGTATTGATGGTTTTATAAAGATGCTTTTAACTCTAGCCCTACCGTTATCCATAACGCTTATAACGGCAAAAGCGCCGTTTTGTCTGATAGCTCTTTCCATATCAAGAGCTTTTTTGACGGGCAAGAAAAACGCCTCCACGCCAAATATCGCAGAATCTCTATAAGACGGTATCCTACCGGCTAAAAACGTGCCGCTTTCGGGCTTTGTAAAGCTATGTCCTTGAAATTTATAAAAGCCGTTTTCGTCTTCTTTTAAAACGGCGTAAATTTTATTTCCTTTTAAATTTCGATCAAACGACTCTTCTTCAATCCTTGAAAAATCATAATTTAAGCTTACGTAATTTCCACGCAAAAAATCCCTCGGATCATATAAGCTTACATCTACTTTGATATCTTTTCCAAAGTAAATCGGCGCATAAGCGTAACCAAGCATACCAAAAAGAGCTAAAATTTGAAAAATTATAGCCGCGATTACAAGCTTAAATTTCATTTCGCCATCCTCTTTCTTGATACCAAAAGCACGGTAACGGCAAATGCCAAAAACAGTAAGCTAGCCCCGATATAATCGCCTATAAGATCGACATATCTTACGATAGCGACTGCGAAGATAGTAAATAATCCTAATTTAAGATAATCTTGCTTGATAAGCACAACGCCCACAAGCACACTTAAAAACGAATACACCGCATTAGCGTATTCAAAGAGGTATCCTATGATAAAAGGCAGGATAAACATCACGGCACAAAGCCCCGCCACGTAAAACCGCTTAAATTTAACAAAAATAGCAAACGCAATGCAGATAAAGGCAAGATACATAGCGCCGTAAAAACCTCTATAAAGCACAAAAACGTCATCTATCTCAAATTCATCAACGTAATAATACTCGATTTTAACCGTCGCCATGGCCACAAGAAGCGTTAATAGCCCTGTTGAGATCGCCGCCTTTTTTAAATTTTCAGCCGTTAAAAAGCGGTTAAAGCTATCAAAAACAAGAGAAATTGCCACACAAAGAAGCGAATAAGCAAGAGCCAGCAAGACGAGGTTGTTGCTAGTTATAACCCAAAATTTACCGCCTCCATAGTAGTTTGCGATATCTGAAACAAAGTATATAAAAATTCCTGCAAAAAGCGCCAAGGTAAGCGCTCTTGACTCTTCTTTAAAAAGAGAGAGGAACGACAGAGCGAAAAATACAACTATGCCATGCGACAAAATATTAAATTCAAGCTCCATTACAAACCAAATAAGCGCGATAATAAGCGCTTGGGCGGTTATTATCGATTTTTCACAAGCAAGCGCCAGCACAAACGCACCAACGGCCCAAAGAAGAATACCGTTAGGCATATGCTCGCCCAGATGATAAATTTGCGCTATAAGCGCAATCGCCGCTCCGTAGCAGAAATTTCCCAAGAAAAACAGAGCCGTGCTTTGAACTTCGTTTCCCCTCTTAAGAGCGTAAAAAGCGCTTAAATTTACAAAAGCCGTTACGCTTACTACGATCATAAGCCTTGCTTCTCGCGGTATCTCTTCCCAGTTTGCGCCTATGAGCGTGATAAGCGAAAGCGCAAAAAACAGATACGCTACAAGCTTTAAAACAAGACCGTTTTTATCACTCACGTTGTTTAGATCAATACCGTAATTTTGCGCGATCCTCTCGACCGTCAAGCTATCTACAAGCCCGTTTTCCTTCCACTTTACAAGCTCCGCAGCTAAGAAATTTTTGTTTAGTATATTCATATCTTCTTTTCTTTTACCGTTTTTCTATTGCGCCCTGCAAAATAAAGTATAAGATACCCTACAAGCCCCGATATAAACGAAGCTATAAGAATCGCAAGTTTATCAGCATAAGCAAATTTATAAGTATCGTTATAAGAAAGCGAATTTATAAACAAGCTCATCGTAAAGCCAATGCCCGTAAGCACGCTAAGTCCGTAAAACTGAAGCGTCGTTGAATACTTTGGCAACCTTGCAAATCCAAGCTTAATAGCTATCATACAAAATCCAAAAACTCCAAGTTGTTTACCCACAAAAAGCCCCAATATAACGCCCATTGAAGCTGGATGAAGGAGTTGTTCTGCTCCGATGCCCTTAAGTGAAATTCCTGCATTTACAAAGGCAAACACCGGCAAAACGAAAAACGCTATATATCCGTGCAGGTTATGCTCGATATCTTTTAGCATAGATCTGCCGTTAGCATCGGGTTTGATAGGTATAAAAAACGCGGCTATAACTCCGGCAAGCGTAGCGTGAACGCCTGATTTAAGAACGCTTATCCAAAGTATAATACCCAAGATAAGATATACGGCTTGTCTGTTTACTTTAAATAAATTTAGAGCAAAAAGCCCCAAAACAGCTACCGCCGAAACCCCAAACGAAACCACCGAAAGATCTCCGCTGTAAAAAATAGCGATAATCAAAATAGCGCAAACGTCATCTATAATCGCTAAAGTAACCAAGAAAATTTTAAGACTGGCAGGAACTCTAGTGCCTAAAATCATAATGATACCCAGAGCAAATGCCACGTCCGTAGCCGTAGGTATCGCCCAACCTTTAACGGCAAAAGCGTCGCCGTGATTTAAAGAGTAAAATATAAGTGCGGGCACTATGATACCGCCTATAGCGCCGACTACGGGCAGTATGACTTGAGATATATTTCTTAACTCGCCTTCAACTATCTCGCGTTTAAGCTCAAGCCCCAAAAGAAAGAAAAATATCGACATCAAACCGTCGTTTACCCACAATATAAGAGGCTTTTTAAGCTCAAATTCGCCAAATGAAAAACCCATAGTTATACGCAAAAATGAATTATAAAAATCGCTTAAAAATCCGTTTTGAAATATTATAGCAAGAACCGCGGCAAGCATAAGCAATATGCCTGAACTCGCTTCATGATTAACAAATTTTCTAAAAGAGAAATTACTCAATATTTAGCCTTTAAAAAGATAAATTTCAACAAGCATTTATTCTACCATCAAGTTACTAAATACGAGATAAAACAAAAAACATAAGGGATAAAAGCTTAAACAGGCGAAATTTAGCTAAAACTTCGCCTGTTTTATTGAGTTTTTTAAGATTGTGGAATAGCCGCCTTGGTTAGTTTTGCAAATTTAACCCCTTTAAGTCCGCTTATCTTTTCGCAAAATCTCTCGATGCATGCCGCCTTTCCTCTTAAAACAAGTGTTTCAAGGCAGTTGCTATGATCTATATGAATATGTGTCGTGCAGGCTATATTCACATCCGCATCGTGCTCTATACTCATCATTTTCATAACCAGATCGTTTTGATGATGTGTGTATATGAGGGTCAAAACACCGATTAGCTCCTCTTCGGCATTTTTCCAACTATCGCTGATGATCTTTTCGCGTATAAGATCGCGCGTGAATTCACTCCTAGACGCATAGCCTTGTGAATTTACTTTTTTATCAAGTTCATCCAGCAATTGCTTTGGCAAAGAAACGCTAAATCTTATAATTTCATCCATCTCGTCTCCTTTAAGTGAATTTCTTATGATATTATATGACGGAAATCTTATAATTATATTAATGCAAACACTAATTGCCCGACAGCTACGGAAGAATCGTTAGTTGGTAATTTCTGATTAAAGTAATATTTTATGTTATTATCTTTAAAAATATTAATTATTTTTTTTAAGAAAACTTTGTTCTGAAAAACACCGCCGGAAAGTAAGATATCATGCTTTTTCTCCAAAGCTATCTTTAACATAACCTCGCAAATACCGTTTATAAAAGCTGTTGCAGCGGTTATTTTATCATCTTTTAAGGCTTGCATAAAGGCTTCTTTAAACTCTATTTTTTTGTCTGTAATCTTAAATTCATAACTTACATCCAAATTCTCATCGTAAAGCGCCTCAAGCTCCATTCCGACTTCGCCTTCATAGCTTATAGTATCAAGCCCCAGTATCACGCTACCAAAGGCGTCAAATACCCTTCCTAGCGAGCTTGTAAGAACCGAGTTTATATTTTTATCGTGCAAATTTTTTAAATTTTTGAGTCTGTTTTTGTCAAATCGTTTTAAAAAATCCCCGGCTATGTCTTCTAAGTGATATTTTAATATTATAGAGTAGGCAATCTGATATATATTTTTGATACTCCCCTCTCCGCCTATTAAAAAAAACTCGTCAAAGTAAAAAATTCTCTCATATTTTTTTCCATCGATGAGTAAAATCTCCCCACCCCATATTGTATTGTTACTTCCATACCCTGTTCCGTCAAAACAAAATCCAAGATATTTTTTGTTCGTATCAAGACCGTGCTCAAAGATAACCGACATTAAATGCGCGTAGTGATGCTGAATTTGCATTATTTTAGTCTGATGTTTAGCGGCATACTCTTTTGCCCATTTTAAATTTAAAAAGTGAGGATGAAGATCGGCTACTATCTCATCAAATTTAAGCTCGTAAACCTCGATAAAAAGCCCTAAAAGAGAGCAAAAACGCTCATAAGTCGCCACATTTTTAAGATCGCCTATATACGGACTTATAATCACTTCGCCGTCTTTATATACGGCAAACTGGTTTTTAAGCTCGGCTCCAACGGCTAAAACGCACTTTTTTTTATCGAATTTAGTAGGTAAAAATGCAGGATTTACTCCCCTGCTTGTGCGTAAAAAAACAGGCTTATCATCAACAATAAAAACTATACTATCATCGCTTGGAGAGTGAATTTCTCGGTTATTATCAAGGTAGTAATCAATCACAGAGCCAAGCTTTTCAAGCAGATCTTTTTCGCGGTATATTATCGGCTCACCGGAAATATTTGCAGAGGTCGCGATGATGTCGTTATTTAGATATTCAAAAAGCAAAAGATGCACGCCGGTATTTGGCAAAAATATTCCGATTTTATCCAAATTGGGCGCTATATGTTTTGATAAATTTGAGTCATCTCTTTTTTTTAGCACCACTATCGGTTTTAAATTTGAGGTTAAAACCTCCTCTTCTTTTTGCGAGATATAGGCGTGATTTTTGGCATTTTGCAAATTTTTACACATTATCGCAAATGGCTTTTTAGGGCGGCGCTTTTTATCTCTAAGCCTTTTTACGGCACTCTCGTTTGTGGCATCGCAAATAAGATGAAATCCCCCAAGCCCCTTAACGGCTAAAATTTTACCATCATTGATTAATTTTGAAGCAATTTCTACACTACTGTTACCTATAGAAACAACATCTCCAAATTTATCCTTTAGGCTTAAATTTGGACCGCAATTTGGACAAGAGATCGGCTGAGCGTGATACCTTCTGTTGGTAGGATCCTTGTACTCGCCACCGCAAAATTCACACATCTTAAACTCGTTCATAGTCGTATTTATGCGGTCATACGGAAGTGATTTTATGATAGAAAATCTAGGTCCGCAGTTGGTGCAGTTTATAAAAGGATAGTGGTAGCGAGGATTATCCGGATCGTAAAACTCACGCACACAGTCGTTGCAAAGGGCAAAATCGGGCAAGATCGCAGCGTGCTTTTTAGCCGATTTTGAAGCGATTATTTTAAAGTCGTCAAATTCTACTCCGCAAAGCTCGGTTTTTAAAATTTGATCTATTCTTGCTAGCTCGGGAAGCTCTTCGTCTAAAGCCTTTTCAAATTTAGCCAAGGCTTCATCATCGCCAAAAAGAGTTAGTTTAACTCCTTCGTCATCGTTATAAACCTCTCCAAAAAGCTTAAATTTAACGGCTAAATTATATACAAAAGGACGAAATCCTACCCCTTGAACGAGACCTGAAATTTCATACTTCACACATCTCTTCAAGCGAAAGTCCTCTGCTAAATTTTGCATTCATTACAACTCTTAAATGCTTTGTGATTAGATTCGAAAGGGTTTTGCACTCAAATAAAGAGCCTTGCAAAACCGCATTTTTAAGATCAAAATCCTCTTTCAAGCTCTCGCAAAAATCGGCTATAAAGTGAGCGAAAGACTCAAGATATCCAAAGCTTAAAATTTTATCGTCAATCCCAGCTAAGCGAAAACTCATGCCGCTTCTTATAAATTTAACTATGTCAAAATGCGTTTTTGAAGCCATTTTAAAATCAAGCCTTGGTCCTTTTGGTCCATTAAAATCCATCGCGTTTTCAAGCAGTTTTTCGCCGGCTCTTTTAAAATCCTCATCAAAGCCAAATATCTTGCCGACCACGCAAAATAGTGAAAAAAAGTTATTTGCGGCACTTATGCTTCCGCTTGGAAGCGTGAAATTTGCACTGAAATTTGCCACAAGCCTATCTCCGCCCTCCTCTTTTGAGATCATTTCAAAAATCTCTTCAAAGCTGCTTGGAATGGATAAATTTAGCACTTCAAAGTCGCTATTTTTTAGATGAATTTTAAACTCATCTTCGTCAAATTTACTCAAAAACACTCTAAGCTTATCCTCGTCTTTGATATCTAGTTCATCGGCACTTAGATAGAAATTAGCCAAATTTTTATCTTTTGCAGCCTCTATAAAGTCGATAAAACCCTCTTTATAATAAATTTGAGAATTTGAAAATATATACTCATTTTCTAAAACGGTAACTTTAAATGGCGGTTTGTCCGCTTTTAGCGCTATAAAATTTATCCCATCTTCAAATAGCTTTTCGCAAAACGCGTAGATAAATATATCGCGAGCGGCTTTTACGCTGAAAAAATGCGGCGCGTTTGGATGGTTTTGTCTATAAATAGAGTTTGTTTTAAGCTCTACCGCAGGCTTTTCGTAGCTTGCAAGGGCAATTTGCGAGTTTTGCTCGCAGATGAAAATTTTAGGCAAATTTTTAAGTTTAGTAGGCATGACAAGATCAAATTCGCCGCTAAGCTCGGCAAAATTTAAAATTTCAAAACCTCCCTCTACGTCTTCAAATTTTAAATTTTTTCCGTTTTTAAAGCTTACAAGCGCGAATTCCAAAAGCTCCTTAAAATTTTCTTTTGTAACGGCTTCAAATTTACCGTCTTTAAAAAGTCTAACATCGCTAAAAATCCCGTTTTCACAAGCTGAAATTTTGCCCTTGTGAAAATCTTGTATCATGCTTGGAGTTATATTTGAAAGATT
This sequence comes from Campylobacter sp., assembly GCA_030532465.1. Lineage (GTDB taxonomy): Bacteria > Campylobacterota > Campylobacteria > Campylobacterales > Campylobacteraceae > Campylobacter_A. The sequence continues at coordinate 13,325 of JAUNLC010000011.1, forward strand.
GTTTTTAAACTCTTTTTGCTCGCCTTTTAGCTCTTCGCTTACAAAAACTTTTGAATTTGATAAAAATACAAAGTGCGGTATGAGCTGCGAAATCTCATCCGAAAAGCTTAAAAGCTCTGCTTGCTCGCCCTCTATATAAAGCTTTGCAAGGAAGTTCTCGCGATCCATAGAGTATCTTAAACCACTCTTTTTAGCGTAGAAATTTAGAAAAAATGCCAAATTTTCATTTGAGTTTGCATACTCAAATTCATAAGCAAGTATCATTAGATGCCTTTGTTTTTGTATTCGTCTGCGAGGTTTATTATAGTGAAATTTGCGACTTTTTCATAGCTAAAGCCAAGCTCTTTTAGGTGATTTAGAAGTGTTTTTTCCATGACGCTTGCGCTTGCTTGAATTTCGCTTGAGAGCTCAAAGCTCATAGGCTCGATTCGCTTTGGAACTACGCCTAAAATTTTAGTCTTTGGCATATCGCCTGCAAGATCCATAAGCTGAAGGGTTTGAAGCATCTCAACCTCATGAGCCGAGCCGTCCCATGAAATTTGATTTGGCATAGCTTCGTAATCAAAAAAATATACATCTCCTATAGAAGAGTCTTCGGCACTTATGCAATCAACCACAATAAGATAATCACACCCTGCGATAATGGGAGTAAGTGCTATAGCCAAAGTGCCGCCGTCAACAAATTCTAAAGAGTCGGTTTGGTGAGTAAATTTGTAGTTTTTTTCTATCATCTTAACGAAATGAACTCCGACACCTTCGTCGGAGAACATTACGTTGCCTATGCCAAGGACGAGCACCTTCATATATCAGTGCTCTTCTTTGACAAATTTATATCCGCTTACAACGGCATCCATAGCGCCGTTTTTACCTTTAACCGCGTTAAATACGGCCATATATATATGAACAGGAACAAATATCATAATAATCCACATAGCTACGCGGTGAATCGTTCTAACGTTTGCAAGCCCGCCCATAAGCTCTTCAAAATATCTCATCGGCTCATAAAGCAAGCCGCCAAGACCTTCGTGATAGACATGCACGTAGAGCACCAAGCCGGTTAGGCAGATCACAAAAAGCACAAGGTAAAAGAACAGATACGACGCAAACTGAAGCGGGTTGTAAACCCCTCTTAGATGCGGATGCGGCCCTAAAAATATGTAGTATTTGATCTGCGCTATCCAAACTTTTGGACTGAAAAAATCATAAATACTCGCAAGCTCTTTTCTGCTTAATCTGTCAAAGAAGAAAAGATACACTTTAAAAATAGTAACCGCAATGAGTATAAATCCCGCCACTTGATGAGCCGCGCGCCATTTAGCGTTTAAAAACAAAACCGGCTCTTTGGTTATCTCCGGGCTTATAAACACATAAGATATGTAAAATCCGCTTATAACTAAAAATGCAATCGCCACAAATCTAATCCAGTGCGTAAGCCTAAGGCCTATGGAAAATTCATATTCGCTGATGCGATCGGGTTTATGATGTGACATAAATCCTCCTTACAAATTTGGATTTATTTTATATTCGCTAATCTTATTTCCCTTAGTATCCATAACATGAACCGCACAAGCGATACATGGATCGTAAGAGTGAATTTTACGAATAATCTCAAGCGGCTGAGTAAGATCGGCTATCTTTAGACCTATGATACACTCCTCATACGAGCCTCTAACGCCGTTTGCGTCTTTTGGAGAGGCATTCCAAGTAGAAGGAACTACCGCCTGCCAGTTTTCTATAACTCCGTTTTTAATCCTACACCAATGAGATAACGCCCCTCTTGGAGCATTACCCGCAAAGTAGCCTTTATACTCTTTTGAGTTGTCTATATCGTATTTGGTGCAAGTTTCTTGATCCGTTTTGATATTTTCAACCAAATTTGTAAATGCGGTAAGACCGTGATCAACCACCACTTTTGCTTCAAGCATACGAGCAGCCGTTCTTCCAAGAGTTGAGAAAACCGCACTTAGAGGAAGCCCTGTTTCTGCAAGGAATTTATCTACTATAGGAACCACTCTTTTGTTTCCTCTTGCATAGTTTACTACGATACTCGCTAAAGGACCAACCTGCATAGGTTTACCCTCATATCTTGGAGCTTTGATCCAGCTATATTTACCCTTAGCGTCAAATACTTTAGTATCAACCATCTTTCCGTGACCGTCAAGAGTTTTCATATCGACTAGACCTGTGTAGTTAGGATCGGACTTGCCGTCATACGGATGAAGCGGTTTATCATCCTTATACCAAGCCCTAGTAGCCTCTTCGGTTATCTTCATATCATCCACTTCGTAAACTTTGCTAATATCTCCGTTTAAAATTATACCGCTTTGGAAAAGATTGTCATTTCTTCCAACCATAAATTCATCATAAGAGAGTAAATTTGCCACTCCGACGTCATTTAACACGCTAGGCTCATTTGCGTAAGCCTTAGCCGCCATTACGATATCGGGATAGTAAGCGCGATTTACAAATTCCGAAACCTCTTTAAATTTAGTCAGATACTCGCCCAATCTTGAAGGGCTAAGTATATCCATAACACAGGTCACGCCGCCTACGGTTAAGCTTTGCGGATGCGGGTTTTTAGAACCAAATATAGCCATCATCTGAGCCATCGTTCTTTGGATACTTAAACACTCCAAATAGTGAGAAAGGGCGATCAAATTTTGCTCAGGAGTAAAGCGATATGTGCTATGTCCCCAATAGGCATTTGCAAACGGCCCCAAATTTCCCTTTTTAGCAAAGGCGGCAACCTTTTCTTTAACCTCTTTTAGCTTATCGGCTCCCGTTGCATACGGAGTATCGCAGTATTTAAACGCCTCTTCGCTAGCCTTTCTTGGATCTGCCTGAAGTGCCGAGATGATATCAACCCAGTCAAGTCCGTGAAGTTGATAAAAATGCACAACGTGATCGTGAAGATAAAGCGCTGCGTTCATAAGAGTTCTTGTTAGCTCCGCATTTAAAGGAGGAACTATACCAAGAGCCTTTTCAACGGCAACTATACCGGCTCGATAGTGCGAGTAGGTGCAAACTCCGCAAATTCTTTGTGTGAAAAATCCGGCGTCTCTAGGGTCGCGTCCCTTTACTATCTGCTCTATACCGCGCCAAAGCGTTGAGCCTGAATAAGCCTCTTTGACTACATTGTTTTCATCCACCACAACCTCTACGCGAAGGTGTCCTTCTATCCTGGTTACGGGATCTATTACTATTCTTTGTTCACTCATTTTTAAGCCTTTTTCTCATCTTTATCTTTTGCAAAAGTAGCGATAGCCGCATGTGCCGCCATACCTATACCGGCAAGCGCTAAAACGCCTATGCCGATCTTATCGCTTACGTTATCTGCACCAAGTCCTAAAACGGTATTGTAAAGTCTATCGCCCATAGGCTCTTCAAACGGTCCCATAGTATCCCAAAAATCAGGCTCAGAGCATCCTATACAGCCGTGACCGGCTTGAACAGGCCAGCTTGTGTGCTGGTTAAACCTCTCGCGTGAGCAGTTGTTAAATGTATATGGTCCTTTGCAACCGACTTTATACAAGCAGTATCCGTCCTTTGCACCTTCATCGCCAAATCTTTGAACAAATTCGCCCGCGTCAAATCTTCCGCGTCTTTCGCAAAGATCGTGAATTCTAAGGCCGTAAGCCCATTTTGGACGGTTAAATACGTCAAGTGAAGGAATGGTGCCAAATAAAATATAGTGAAGCACGTTACCGACTATATTTTTTTCACTTGGAGGACAGCCCGGCACGTTTATAACAGGCTTGCTTGTAGCCTTGCTTAAGGCTTGAGAATTCGAAGGATTTGGCTTAGCAGCTTGAACTCCGCCAAAGCTTGAACAGGTGCCTATAGCAAAGATAGCGGCCGCATTTTCACTGGCGTGTTTTGCATGGTGAAGTCCGCTATATCCTAAAGGCCCTACGGTAAGATAGTGCTCGGTCGCGCCCATCGGGATACCGCCCTCAACCAAAAGGATATACTGTCCTTTGTATTTTTCTATGGCATGCTCTAAATTTTCCTCGGCCTGCCAACCTGAAGCAGCCATGATAGTCTCGTGGTATTCAAGCGATATATAATCAAATATCAAGCTATCTATACTAGGAGTATCGGTTCTTAGTAGGCTCTCGCTACAGCCGGTACACTCCGCCATATGAAGCCAGATAACAGGCAAGCGATCGCTAAGCTCCGCCGCACGCGCTACAACAGGGGTCATAGATGCGGGAAGCGCCATAAAAGCAGTCATTGCTCCGGCCCATTTCATAAAATCACGACGAGTAAAACCTTTTGCGCTTAAAGCCTCGGTGATAGAGCCGTCATTTTTAACTCTAGGCATCTTAGCCAAAAGATTAAGGCGTTCGTTTATCCTAGCTAGGACATCCTCTCTCATAACTATCTCCTTTAATATTATTGATTTCTGCTATATCGGCACATTTCAAATTTTGGGTTCATAAGGTTTGAAAATTTGGACTTAAAACTATAAACCTGTGGCTACAAGGCGAAGTATTACCTAAAGAATAAAAGTATTACTATATATGCAACCTTGTAATATTACTACTAATTGTCATTATTTAAGATTTATTAAAAATATTAAATAAAAACTTTAAGAAATACATAATAAAATATCAAATTATTCGATATTATCGAATTTTAGATAAATATGTAAAATTAGCATATTAATTAAGTTTATCAATTTCAAATAAAAGCAGTTACAAAATAGTAACTTTTATAAAATTATTTATGTAATTTAAATTATAAAAATTAAGACAGTTTTTATCCAAATATTTTTAGAGATTTTAAATTTACTTTTGTTGATTATATGTTAGATAATATAAACTCTTTTAATTACCGCCGAACAAAAACATAACTTAATTAAATTTAAAGATGAGTTTGGTCGATAAAGCCATATAAATTCACAAAGAGATAATCAAAAAATCTAGCAATAAAGACAAGAAAACTATAAAAAGGATAAAAACTCACAACTCAAAAACAAACGAGTATCTTGGATAAAACAAAACTACTAATAGCCTTGAGTGTCCAACCTCTTGTAATTATCGCAACCTGCCTGATCTCCTAAATCGCAAGCTTTACCGAAATATTGTTTTGCTATATAAAGATTTTGCTGCACACCTTGTCCTTTTGCATACAAATTTGCTAAATTGTAGCAACCAAAATCATC
>JAUNLC010000011.1:18591-23695 GCA_030532465.1 Campylobacter sp.
GGCTGCTTTATTGAAATCTTGTTTTACACCTTTGCCCTCCTTATACAAAGAGCCTAGACTATCGCATCCTATAGAGCCTGCGCGATTACAAGCTTTCTCATATAGCTTGGCTGCTTTACTAAACTCTTTTTCATTTTCATGCAAAAGCGCTAAATAACTGCAACTAAAATCATCACCGCCCTCGCAACTTTTAATATACAGTTTGGCCGCCTTGATGTAGTCTTGTTTTACACCTTTACCTCTCTCATACAGCAAGCCTAGTCTGCTGCAACCCAAATTGTCTCCAAGATCGCAAGCTTTTTCATATAATTTAACCGCCTTTTTGAAATCTTGCTTTACACCCTTGCCGTCTTCATACAAAAGCCCTAAGTCGCCGCACGATAAAGATATATTTAGATCGCAAGCTTTTTGATGAATTTCAACCGCACTCTTATACTCTTCATTGGTATAACCGTCTTTTTTGGGTTGAACAAAGTCTTTAGAAAAACCTACAGAAAACAAAACCGAAATTAAAACAAAAATATTTTTCACAACTACCTCTTAAGCTAGAAATTATATAAAATATATTTTGACCTCTTTAGACTTATGTTGTTATGAATTATTTGTTTAGATTTTTATTTTTAAGAAATTTGCCAAATTTAATCAATTTTCCATTAGCCGTTAAGCCAAATATCCTCTTTTAAACTTGCCAATTATAATTGTGAGCTTTTTTTATATCGCTAAAACATCTTAAATTTTAACAGGTGAAGCAAACGGTTACCCCGCCAAACGACAGGGTAAATTTAAGATTATTTTTTAGGATAGGTCATCTCTTCGGGACAAACGTATTTATCAAACTCTTCAGCCGTTAAAATGCCTAAATTTACAGCCTCTTCGCGCAGAGTCGTGCCGTTTTTATGGGCTGTTTTAGCTATTTTAGCCGCATTTTCATACCCTATATAAGGATTTAGCGCGGTTACTAGCATAAGCGAACCGTGTAAATAACCCTCTATAACCTTTAAATTCGGCTCTATTCCCACGGCGCAGTGATCGTTAAAACTTATCATAACGTCGCTTAAAAGCCTGATTGATTGAAGCAAATTGTAAGTAAGCACCGGTTTAAATACGTTTAGCTCGAAATTTCCTTGAGAGGCGCTAAGGGTTACCGCAAAGTGATTTGCCATAACTTGGACCGATACCATCGTCATCGCCTCGCATTGTGTCGGATTAACCTTGCCCGGCATTATGGAGCTTCCCGGTTCATTTTCAGGGATAAATATCTCGCCTATTCCGCATCTTGGGCCGCTTGCAAGCCATCTTATATCGTTTGCTATCTTCATCAAATTTGCAGCCAAACCGTCAAGCGCACCGCTTAAAAAGACCTCGCCGTCATGGCTTGTAAGTCCGTGAAATTTATTTGGATGAGAGATAAATTTAAACTCGCTTTTAGTTAGTGTGTTTAGCTCTTCGCTTACTAAATTTGAAAAATCAGGATGCGAATTTAACCCCGTTCCCACAGCCGTTCCGCCGATAGCAAGCTCGCAAAGATACTTCATAGCATCACTCGCTTGAAGCTCGGCTTTTTTAAGCATCTCGACATATCCGCTAAGCTCTTGTCCTAGCGTAAGCGGAGTGGCGTCTTGAAGGTGGGTTCGCCCTATTTTTACTATATCCTTAAACTCTTCGCTCTTTTTAGCCAAGGTATCTTTAAGCTTTTTGATAGCAGGCAAAAGTTGCTTTTGAATTTCCATAACAAATGCTATACGCATAGCCGTAGGATAGGTGTCGTTTGAGCTTTGTCCCTTATTTACGTCATCGTTTGGATGAACAAGTTTTTTAACCCTAAAATCCTCGCCTAAAATTTCAGTCGCCCTATTTGCTATGACCTCGTTTAAGTTCATATTTGACTGAGTTCCGGAACCCGTTTGCCAGACGGCAAGCGGGAAATTTCCGCATAATTTACCGTTTAAAATTTCATCGCAAGCCTGAGAGATGGCTCTCGTCTTAGTCTCATCAAGCCTGTTTAGTTTATTATTTACGATGGCGCAAGCTTTTTTAAGATATGCAAAACCTGCGATTACCTCTCTTGGCATCTTCTCTTCGCCGATTTTAAAATTCTCAAAACTCCTTTCGGTCTGAGCGCCCCAATACTTATCGTTTGGAACCTTGATTTCGCCCATAGTATCTTTTTCTATACGATAGTCCATAGCTTTCCTTTCATAAAAATTAATTTTAACAATTATATATGATATTTTATAAATTTAATCTGACCGAAATCTGATATAATTTTAAAATGAAGAGAAAATTTATCAAATTTATTCTATATACGGCGTGTTTTTGCACGGTTTGTTTTATGCTATTTTTACTGCTTGATTATGCATATCCGCTCAATAAAAACATGCTAAAAAGAGAAAATTCGGTAATCATCTTTGATAAACATCAAAACATCATAACTATGCGTCCGAGCAGAGATGAAATTTGGCGATTTGAAGCGGTTAATGTTCCAAAAACTCTTAAAGATAGCGTTTTACTCTTTGAGGATAGATACTTTTACTACCATTTCGGCTTTAACCCGTTTTCTATGCTACGTTCGCTCTTTCATAACCTAACGCACAAAAACCGCATAGGGGCTTCAACCATAACCATGCAGGTAGCTCGCATGATGAACCCGAAAGAGCGCACATATATAAATAAGATAAAAGAAATTTTTAACGCCTTTCAGCTTGAGTGGCACTACGGCAAAGATGAAATTTTAAATTTTTACTTTAATCTCGCCCCATACGGAGGCAATATCGAAGGTGTGGCTGCGGCTGCGAGATTTTATTTTAATAAAAATTTAGAAGATCTAAGCATCGCTCAAATGGCGCTTCTTAGCACTATCCCAAAAAACCCGAATACAAACAGACTTGATAAAAAATCAAACATAAACTCTCTTAAAAACCGCGTAGTAAAGCTACTTTATGATGCCAAGATCATAGATAAAAGCCAACTTCAAAGGGCCAAAAAAGAGCCTTTTAAAAACCAAAGATTTAACGCTCCTTTTAACGCGATACAATACTCTCAAATCGCCCTTAAAAACGGAATTTCAAACTCGAATTTAGATCTTAATATGCAAAAAATTCTAAATACGAATTTAAAAATAACGGCAAATTCGCTCATCCAAAAAAAGGCTCATAATGCGGCAGGCATCATAATAGACAACCAAAACATGAGCGTGATAGCCTACGTCGGCTCTCACAGCAAAAATGCTCCCGACGGAGAAAACGACGGCGTTTTGATGAAAAGAAACGTGGGTTCGACTCTAAAGCCTTTTATATTCTCTCTTGCGCTTGATGAGGGGCTTATAACGCCTAAAATGCAGATGATCGATACTGAAATTTTTCTTGGCGAATACGCTCCAAAAAATTACGATAGCGAATTTTTGGGGCTTGTCTCCGCTACCGAAGCTCTAGCGCTTAGCTTAAATATCCCTTCGGTAAATTTAAACAACAAGCTTGGTGAAAATTCGCTTTACGAGCTGCTTAAAAAGCTAAATTTAGTCCAAAAAAACAAAGAATTTTACGGAGAGAGCATAGCTTTAGGAAGCGGTGAAATAAGCCTTTTAAATTTAGCCCATCTTTACACCGTATATGCCAACGAAGGCAGACTAAAACCTCTTGAAGTAGCGGGTAAAATCATAGATAAGGATATGCAGCTTATAAGCCCGCAAAGCGCGTTTTTAACCGCTAAAATGCTCTCAAGCGCATCAAGAGCTTATCTTGGAATGGTTTGGGAATATGCAAAAGACACTCCACAAATCGCCTTTAAAACCGGCACAAGTTACGGCTCAAGAGATATTTATGCGATCGGGGTTAATAAAAACTACACGATTGCCGTTTGGTTTGGAAATTTTAACGGTAAAAAAACGGACAATCTAAGCGGGATTCACGACGCTTCAAAGAGCATTTTTGACATATTTAAACTGCTTGCGCAAAGAGAAAATTTAAGCTTCATAACCAAACCGAAAGATATCTTAACCGAGCCTACTTGCCTTGATGCTTTTAAATTTAAAGAGTGCAGAAACGAGCAAGAAGACGAGCGCATAAAAGGGGTTTTGCTAAAGGATAAATGCAAGATAATTCGCAGTGAGGAGATAGCCTTTTTGATTCAAAATAACCAAATTTCAAAAGATGATTTAACTCAAAGCCCTTGCTATGAAGATTTTAAAAATTTCAGACCTCTTATAGCGTCGCCTTTTGATAATCAAATTTTATTAAGCGATGTTAATCAAACCAAAGTTATGTTAAAATGTTACGCATATATTGGTGATGAAATTTATTATAAAGTTGATGAAAAAGAGTGGCAAAAAATCCCAAATAGCAGCCCTAATGATATATTTTTAGAATTTGGCAAACACAAAATCGGCTGCCTAGATGAAAATTCAAATTTAAGTGAAGTAAATATAGAAGTAAGGAGGTTTTAATGCTGTTAAGATACTTTTTAGCTCTGCTTTTGCTGGCTTTTAACCTAAACGCCTTTATTTTAACGGGCGAACTTAAAAACGGTGAGGGCGAGGTCATCATGCTTGGCATATCAAAAGACAAGCCCTTTAAAAAATCGCAAATCGGTACAATCACTCACAAAAAGCTTTTGCAGTGCACCCCCGAGATCGACGCCATCTATGAATATGCGCAAGATTATCTTATCATGTATCCAAAAAACGGTCTTAGAAAAGGAGTAAATTATACTTGCAAAAACAGCGAATCGTCTATGGGATTTTATGGAGGAGATTTTATCCTTGAGTCTTTGTTTGTCTTTTCAAAGAGGGACTTTTCGGTAAATTTTAACGACAAGATAAGCGAAGAGGAATTTCTTAAAAATTTAAAAATTTATAACAAAGACAACCTCGCAAAACACGATGTGAAATATAAAGTTACAAAAAACGGCGATAGCAGTTTTATAGTAAAAATCCTTGAAGAGCCTAAAAATTTAGAGTTTTTCATATCTAAAAATTTAAAAAACATTACCGGCGGAAATTTGGATGATGATTATATAGTGCCTATCAAAGACGACTATTCAGAAGACGAATTTGTCGATAATCCAAAGGCAAGAACGCTTATCCTTGATAAGCTTGAAGCAAAAAGTC
>JAUNLC010000011.1:23795-44897 GCA_030532465.1 Campylobacter sp.
GTCGATAATCCAAAGGCAAGAACGCTTATCCTTGATAAGCTTGAAGCAAAAAGTCTGGAAAATGGAAAACTTGCGGCAAGATTATACTTAAAAGATTGGGTTTCAAACGAAGACGGAAGCGTTAAAAAATTTATAAAGATAGAGGGTGTAAATAGCTTTCAAGTTGGCGAAACTTTCTATAACTCCGATGATATGGCAAATGACGGCTATTATTATTTCATCGATATAACAAGCGATGAGTTTAAGCCTCAAACAAAATACAAAATAACCTTCAAAAAAGGCTTTGGAGATAACTATGCCATCGCCAGAGAAGATATAAGCTTTGATACCAAATTCGCGGATTTAAAGCCATTTTTAAAATTTAGCGACAATATGCTTTATATCTCAAGCGTCGGCGAGATAGCTATACAAAGCGTAAACACAAGCACCGCAAAAGTCGTAGTCGAAAAGTTAAAAGAGCAAAACTACAGATACTTCTTAAACTTTGATAGCTCAAATTTAAGCTCGTATGTAGAAGAAGTTGCAAGTAAAAACTACGAGCTTGGCGGAGCTAAAAATGAAATTTTAAAGCACAAGATCAAGCTTGACTTTGCAAACGGCGGAGACGGAGTCTATCTTATCACTATCTATTACGATAAAGACAAAAGCGTTCAAAAAGCCGTATACCTAAGCGATATCGGACTTAGCGTAAAGGTATCTAAGGACGAGGTATTTTTATTTGCCAACAGGCTTAGTCAAAATGCCGTCTTGGCAAATGCCGACGTTAAAATTTACTCGCTTAAAAACGACGTTATAACAAGCGGAGTGACAAACGATGAAGGTGTGTTTAAATTTAGCAAAAAAGATATCGGCAAAGATGTAGCCTCAGCCACCGTTTCTTTAGGCAAGGAACAAGGTTTTATCATACTTTCTCAAAATGAAAAATTAAACCAAAACAGCTATCTTGAAAGAGGAAACAAAGGCGAGAGATACGATGCTTACGTGCATTTTGCAAGCAATATCATAAGACCCGAGGAGAATATCAAAGGCGAAATAATCATCAAAAACGAGCTGTTTAAATCGCTTTCAAAGATGCCTGTAAAGATAAAGATAAAAGATCCTCAAAACAAAACAATTTTAGATAAAAATTTAAACACAAACGAGCTTGGAGTAATCAACTTTGACGAATTTGTAAATTCGGCTTTAACGGGTTCCTTTAACTTTGAAGTCATTTTTGCAAACAAGATCATAGGAGATTATAGATTCTCGGTTGAATCCTTCACTCCTCAACGCATCAAAAATAGCGTTAAACTTGCCAAAAAGGTTTATGATCTTGATGAATTTATAGAGGTAAATCTGCAAAGCAACTATCTCTTTGGCTCGCCTGCTTCGAATTTACAAGGCAATGCAAGCCTGCAACTATATCAAAAAGACTATGAAAACGATAAATTTAAAGATTTTAAATTTAGTAACGATGAGCTAAAAAACAATATGCTTGATCAGATCGAAAAACAAGTAAGCCTTGATAATAACGGAAAGGCTAGCAAAGTCTTTAAAGTTAGCAGCCTAAGACCTATCTCAAGCGTTATCGGAGGCGTTTTGGTATTTAACATAAACGATGACGGTAAAAACGTAAGCGCAAGCGAAAATTTAGCCATATATCCGTTTAAATCAATGGTTGGAATTAAAGCCGATAAGACCTTTGTAGATACAAACGAAAATGTAAATTTCAGCTTTATAAGCATAAATCCTTTTAACGGCGAAGAGATAAAAAATGCGTCTAAGGTAGTTGAGATAAAAAGGAAAATTTGGGACTACAACTTCGATAATCAAGGCGTTTTAAGATGGCATAGCAGCTACGAAAAGATAGAGACTATCTCGCAAGATACAAATAATTTTACATATAATTTTACGCAAAGTGGAGATTACGAGGTTATAATCAACGACGTTGCAAGCGGTCATACTGCGAGCATAAGCATTGACGTTAGCGGATGGAATTATAGCTCGCTTCAGCCAACAAAAGAGCTTGCCAAAGCTCAAATCAAGCTAAATCAAAAGAGCTACAAAAAAGGCGATGTGATGAGCATAGACGTAAGCTCTGTACTTAAAAACGCTATCGCACTAGTTACGCTTGAAAGCGACGGGGTTAAAAAATATAAAATTTTAAATATCCAAAACAACTCCGCAAATGCCAAATTTGAGCTGGATTTTGACTTTGAAGGGTTATACGTAAGCGCTACTATAATGCGCGTGGCGGATAACGACTTGCTTCCGTTTAGAACTTACGATAAGGTCTATGCAAAGGCAGATAAGTCTCATAGAGCGTTAAACGTAAGCATAGACGCTCCAAAGATAGCGAGATCAAACTCAAAATTTAAAACAAAGATAAAGACCGAGCCAAATGCCGAAGTTACTCTGTTTGCAGTCGATGAGGGCGTGCTTCAGGTCACAAATCAAAAGCTAAAAAGCCCGCTTGAATTCTTTGATAAGATGCTTGCCGATTTTGTGCTTGACTTTGATATCTATTCGAACTTAGCAGGCTTTAAAAAAGACGGCAAGGTGCTAAGCTTTGGCGGTGACGGCGCAATGGCTTTGATGGAAATGAGAATGGCGAAATTTGCAAGCCCTGTGGATAAGAAAAACATCAAAACCTATATCAAAATGCAAACTGCAAAAGCTGATGCAAACGGTGATGTTAGCTTTGATGTCGAGGTTCCAAACGACTTTAACTCACAGATAAATTTAGCCGTCATAGCCGCAACCGATGATAAATTAGGTCATAGCGTAAAAGCCGTGGATATAAAAGACGATATCATCCTTAAGCCTACGCAAAGCGCATATTTTATCAAAGGTGATAATATAAACTACATCCTAAGAGTTATAAATACGACAAACGAAGCTAAAGAGGTGAGTTTAAAGCTCGATACGAATTTAAACGCAAAGCTTGAAAAAGATAAAGTAAGCTTAAAGCCAAACGAGAATTTAAAGATGACGGTAACTCTTGACGTAAATCAAACCGGCAAATCTTACCTTAAATTCAGTGCAAATGACGGCAAAGAGACATACACTCACAAGCTAAATTTCGACGTCATACATCCGTATCCGCTTAGCACTTTTGCAAAATCATTTATAGCGAGCGAGCAAAAAACCGTAACTCTTGACAATGATTTTAAACGTATAAGAATAGACGCTTCAAGCTCGATAAAAAGCATACTTGGCGCAAATAGCGATAAGCTCATCAACCACCCTTACGGATGCTCGGAGCAACGCTCTTCAAGGCTTTTAGAGCTAAATTATCTGGTTGTAAACGATAAAGGCAAAAGCGAAGCTCAAGCAAAAGCCGATAAAGCCGACATTCAAAGATTTTTAAAAGCAGGACTTAACGACCTGATCAAAATGCAAAAAAGCGACGGAAGCTTTGGTTACTGGAACGAGTTAAGCTATACAAATAATTTTGCCTCAATTTATGCCATAGACACGATCTTAACTCTTGAAAAATCAGGTCTTGAGCTGGATAAAAACGTAAAATCAAGAGCCTTAAAATGGCTTGAGAATTTCGGCTCAAACGATAATTTCCAAGCTCTTTACGCAGCTTATATCTTAAGCGGACAAAAGAAGCTTGATCGCTCCGTTTTAAATGCGCTTTATGATCAAAAAAGATATAAAAATAGCGCACTTGATAGCTATTTGATGGCTGCAATCCTTAAAAAAGAAGGGCTAAAAAAAGAGAGTGATAAGGTGCTAAAAGAGGTTGGCGAAAATTTCTACAACAAAGAGACCGACCTGCCGGATAACTTTGGCTCAAGGGTAAGAAATACGGCGTTTATGCTACTAATTCATGCAAATCATTTTGAGAAAAATGCGTTTAGCGATAAGATGGCTGATTATCTGATAAAAAAAGTAGATAAGCTCTACTCCACTCAAGAGCGCGCATTTGCTTTAAGAGCGCTAAGAGAATATATCAAAGATACAAGCGGCGAGAATAAATTTAAGCTTATCAGCGACGGTCACGAGCTTAAATTTGACGGACTGGGTGCGATAAACATAGCTCCTATAAAGCCCGAGATCACCATAATCCCCGAAAAAGGATCAAACGTCTATCTAGGCGTTAGCAGTATGGCCTATAAACCGCTTGAGACAAATCATAAATTTGATAAAAAAGGTCTTGATATCCTTAGAAATTTCGTCGATAAAAACGGTAAAGAAGTTGATCTAAACAAGCTTAAGTTAAATGATATAATCTACTCAAAACTAACCCTTAAAACGGATGATTTTATCAGAAACGGCGTGATAAACGAGCAAGTAAGTCCTTGCTTTGAAATCATAAACGAAAACATCACTCCGAATTTAAGGACAAAGGCCACCTCTGACACCTTAAATATCGAACACACCGTTATACAAGACGATAGAGTGCTTACGTTTTACTATCTATACACGGGCTCTAACGCCTACGTTTACACTCCTCTTAGAGTCGTAATGAGCGGTAAATGTATGATGCCTGCGGTAATTACCGAAAATATGTATGATGAGAGCATGAGCGATTATGATTTGGCTCAAAAAGAATTTATCGTAAAATAACTATTTCAAACAAAGCGGCTTTAGAATTTTAAGCCGCTTTGCCAACCTTTAAATTTCAATCCTCTTTTATAAATTTAATCCCCCTATTAGTAAATTTCTGATAAAATCGAACATTTTTGATAAATCTAAAAGGATTTGAAGTGAGTTTTTACAACGCAAAAGAGGTTGAAGAGAAATTTTATAAAATTTGGGAAGAGCGCGGATATTTCGAGATAGACGCAAACAAAGATATCCAAAAAGACGGTCGTAAATTTTGCATTATGATGCCTCCTCCAAATGTAACCGGTTCGCTTCACATCGGACACTCCCTTACTTTTACTTTGCAAGATATCATGACTCGCTATAAAAGAATGGACGGCTACAAGACTCTTTGGCAGCCGGGACTTGATCATGCGGGAATTGCTACTCAAAACGTCGTTGAAAAGCAGCTTTTAGCTCAAGGCATAACAAAAGAGAGCATAGGGCGAGAGGAGTTTATAAACCGCGTTTGGCAATGGAAAGAAAAAAGCGGCGGCATGATAGTTCATCAGATGCGCCGACTTGGCATCACTCCGGCTTGGAGCCGCCAGAGATTTACCATGGATGAGGGGCTTAAAAAAGCGGTTAAAAAGGCCTTTGTCAAGCTTTATGAAAACGGCACGATAGTTCGCGGAAACTACATGATAAACTGGTGTACGCATGATGGCGCGCTTAGCGATATCGAAGTCGAGCATAAGGATAACAAAGGCAAGCTCTATCACATCAGATACTTTTTAAAAGATAGCAAAGACTACATCGTAGTTGCCACGACTCGTCCCGAGACATATTTTGGCGATACGGCCGTAATGGTAAATCCAAACGACGAAAGATACAAACATCTAGTCGGTAAAAAAGTGGTTTTGCCTATCATCAACCGCGAGATAGAGATAATAGCCGACGAGCACGTGGATATGGAGTTTGGAACAGGGCTTGTTAAGGTTACTCCGGCTCACGACATGAACGACTACGAGGTTGGCAAACGCCACAATCTAGAGTTTATCACCTGCTTTGACGAAAACGGAATCCTAAACGAGCAGTGCGATAAATTTAAAGGTCTTGAGAGGCTTGAGGCAAGAGATATCATCGTAGCGGAGCTTGAAAAGATAGGCAATATCGAAAAGATTGAGGACTATGAAAACCAAGTAGGCTACTGCTACCGCTGTAAAAATGTCGTAGAGCCTTACATCTCAAAGCAGTGGTTTGTAAAGCGCGAGATCGCGGATAAGGCGATAGAAGACGTCGCAAACGGACTTGCCAAATTTTACCCGCCGCATTGGATAAATAGCTTTAACGCATGGATGAGAGAGCTAAGAGACTGGTGTATATCTCGCCAGCTCTGGTGGGGACATCAAATTCCAGTTTTTTACTGTGATGACTGCGGTCATGAGTGGGCCGATGAGGGCGAACCAACCGAGTGTAAAAAATGCAAAAGCAAAAATTTCCATCAAGATAAAGATGTGCTTGATACATGGTTTAGCTCGGGTCTTTGGCCCTTTAGCACGCTTGGATGGGGAAACGGCGACGAGCTTAAAAATGAAAAATGGTTTGAAGAGGATTTGGCCGAATTTTACCCAAACACCCTACTTATAACAGGCTTTGATATCCTGTTTTTTTGGGTTGCAAGGATGATGTTTCAAGGGCAAAACGCTTTAGGCAAACTTCCTTTTAGCGATATATACCTGCACGCTTTGGTTAAGGACGAGCAAGGAAGAAAGATGAGTAAAAGTCTTGGAAACGTGATAGATCCTCTTGATAGCATTGAGGAGTATAGCGCCGATATTTTAAGATTTACTCTAGCGCTTCTTGCCGTTCAGGGTCGGGATATAAAGCTAAGCGACGATAAGATGAAGCTTGTTAGAAATTTTACCAACAAGCTTTATAACGCGAGTAAATACTTGCTTTTAAACGAGTCTAAATTTGAAGATCTGGAAAAAATAGAGGTTAAAACTAAACTTGGAATTTATATACTTAGCCGATTTAACGAGTGTGTTAGGCAAGTTCGTGAAAATATAGACGCCTACCGCTTTAACGACGCCGCAAACGCTCTTTATAAATTCCTTTGGGATGAGTTTTGCGACTGGGGGATCGAGCTTAGCAAGGCTGACAAGAGCAGCGTAAAAGAGCTTGGAAGTATATTTAAAGAGACTATGAGACTGCTAAGCCCGTTTATGCCATTTATCAGCGAATACCTATATCACGAGCTAAGCGGCACAAATTTAGAAACCTCGGGCTCTATAATGATCTCGCGCTATCCGGAGATAAAAGAGCGAAATTTGGAAGTTGAAAATCTATTTTCACTTGTAATTGAAGCGGTTGTAGCGATAAGACGCGCAAAAGCGACAATCGATCTAGGAAACTCAAAGACTCAAAAGGCTTACGTCAAGCTAAATAGAGGCGAGAATTTAAACGAGGTAAGAGAGTATATCGCCCTACTTTCAAAGTGCGAGCAGATAGAATTCGTAAAAGAGAAGATTAATGACGCGGTATGCGACGTAAGCGAAAATTTAGAGGTATTTATCTCTTTGCAAGGGGTTGATATGTCTGCGATGATAGCTAGATTAACGGCTCAAAAAAACAAGCTTGAAAAAGAGATAGCAAAGCTTTCAAACATGCTAAATAACGAAAAATTTACGGCAAACGCTCCTGCTGAAGTCATAGAAACAAACAAAGCAGGTCTTGCAAGCGCAAAAGAGCAGTTTGAAAAGGTAGAGGCCGAGCTTAAAAAATTTAATAAATAAATTTAGAAAGGAGAAAGAATGGAATACTTTGGAATAGGTGGTTTTTCTTTAGGAACTCTAATAGCGGTCGCTCTATCTTGGGGAGCAAACAAAAGCGTTTTATGGGCTATAATTCACGGATTTTTTAGCTGGTTTTATGTGATATATCATTTGCTGATTAAGAACAAAAGATAAAAATAAAACCATAGAAAGGATAAGAATGAAGGGTTTAGGATTTGGTGGATTTACACTAGGAACAGTCGTTGCGGTCGCCTTGTCATGGGGTGCGAATAAAAGCATTTTATGGGCTATAATTCATGGATTTTTGAGTTGGTTTTACGTAATTTATTATTTTTTATTTAGATAATAAGGCATATAAACTTAATGATAGAAATTTCAAATTTGATTAAATACTATGGCGATACAAGAGTCATAGACGATGTGAGTTTTAAAGTAAACGAGAGTGAGATTTTCGCTCTTGTCGGGCATAGCGGAGCGGGTAAAAGCACCTTGCTTCGCTGCATAAACGGACTTGAAGGCTATCAAAGCGGCTCTGTTAAAGTATATGGCAAAGAGATAAAAGATATCGGCGCAAACGAGCTTAGACATTTTAGAAAAGATATAGGAATGATATTTCAGCACTTTGCTTTGATGGCTAGAAAAAACGTATTTGAAAATGTCGCAACGCCGCTTGAGTTTTGGAAATATCCAAAAAGCGAAATTCAAAAAAGAGTAAGCGAGCTGCTTGAGCTTGTGGGTCTAAGCAACAAATCAAAAAGCTATCCAAGCGAGCTAAGCGGCGGGCAAAAGCAGCGCGTAGCTATCGCTAGAGCGCTTGCGTTAAATCCTAAAATTTTATTAAGCGACGAGGCGACATCGGCCCTTGATCCAAACACGACAAATTCGATTTTAGAACTTTTAAAAAAGATAAATCGCGAGCTAAATATCAGCATAGTTATCGTTACTCACGAGATGGAGGTCGTAAAATCAACCGCTCAAAGAGCTATCCTGCTTGAACACGGCAAGATAATAGGCTGCGGCAGTATCGAGGAGCTATTTTTAAAGCCCGATGAGAAGATGAAAGAATTTTTAGGAGAGGTTGAAATTTTGCCTCAAAGCGGAGTAAATATCCGTCTGTTTTTTCCAAAAGAGGTCGCGCAAAAAAGCATCATAACTCACATGGCAAGAACGCTGAATATCGATTTTAACATCGTTTGGGGCAAGCTTGAAAAGCTAAATGAAAATGTCCTTGGCTCGCTTGTGATAAATGTAGAAAAAGAGGACGAGGCGAAAGTGATAGAATATGTCAAACAAAGCGGTGTTTTGTGGGAGGTTGCGTGATGCTTGGTATAGATTTTTCCAAATTTCCCGATGTTTTTGAGCGAATTTTGCTTCCTGCCGTAAATGAAACCCTTTATATGAGCTTAGTTTCTACATTTTTAGCTTTTTTGCTTGGGCTTATCCCTGCGGTTCTTTTGGTGCTTAGCGATAAAGACGGACTTAAGCCGAATAAAAAGCTGTATTTCGTGCTTGATATCCTCGTAAATACGCTAAGAAGCTTTCCGTTTATCATCCTTATCATCGTGCTTTTCCCGCTTACTAAGATAATAGTCGGCACAAGCATAGGCACAACCGCCGCGATAGTTCCTCTTACCATAGGAGCCGCGCCTTTTATCGCAAGGCTAATTGAAAGCGCGCTAAAAGAGGTGGATAAAGGTATAATCGAAGCGGCAAAGAGCTTTGGAGCTTCAAATTCGCAGATCATATTTAAGATAATGTTCGTTGAAGCGCTTCCAGGAATAATCTCTGCTATCACTCTTACTTTGATAGTTATCGTTGGATTTTCGGCTATGGCCGGAGCGGTCGGCGGCGGAGGACTTGGAGCGGTTGCGATCAACTACGGATATCAACGATTTAGACCCGATATCATGCTTTATACGGTCGTTATCTTAATCATAATGGTTCAAATTTTTCAATCGATCGGAAATTTACTCTACAAAGTAACAAAAAAGTAGCGTTTTTTGCTACTTTTATCTTTTTTTAATTATTTTTTATCTACAATCTCGAAATTATTTTAATTTGAAAGAAAGGATAAAAATGAAATCAGATATGTGCGAAATGTGTCGTTGTGTAAAATTTAAGTCGTCGAAAGACTAACGCTAAGCACAAATTTCTTTTTAAGTGCTTAGTTCTGGCTAAACATTTAAAAAGAAATTTACTAAGCTCCTTGCCTACGTTATCCTTTTAAATGAATTAGCTACATCTATAAATTTAAAGGATAAAAAATGAAATTTTCTAAAATTCTACTTGGTGCACTACTTGCAGTAACTTTAAGCTCAGCCGATAAAGCTAAGACAATCATAGTTGGCGCTACGCCTGTTCCTCACGCGGAAATTCTTGAAGTGATTAAACCTTTGGTTGAAAAAGAGGGATTTAAGCTTGAGATCAAAGAGTTTAACGACTATACGATACCGAATTTAGCAACAGAAGATGGCGATCTTGACGCAAACTTCTTCCAACACTTGCCGTATCTAAACGAATTTAACAAAAACAAGGGCACTCATCTGGTTAAAACCGTAGGCGTTCACCTTGAGCCGATGGGAGTTTATTCTAAAAAGATAAAAAGTCTAGACGAGCTTAAAAACGGCGACACTGTAGCTATACCAAACGATCCTACAAACGAAAGCCGCGCATTAGACGTGCTTGCAAGCGCGGGACTGATCAAGCTAAACGACAATCCTTTAAAAACTCCGCTTGATATCGTAGAAAATCCTAAAAATTTAAAATTTAGCGAGATAGAAGCGGCTCAAATTCCAAGAACGCTTAGCGACGTAACTATCGCGGTTATAAATACAAACTACGCTTTAAACGCTAAGCTAAACCCATCAAAAGACGCTCTTGCGCTTGAGAGCAAAGAGAGTCCTTACACAAACTATGTAGTAGTAAAAGCCGGCAATGAAAACGCTGTTAAAACAAAAGTCTTAGATAAAGCCATAACCTCAGACGAAGTTAAAAATTTTATCAAAAACAAATATGAAGGCGCGATACTTCCGTCGTTTTAATCAATAATTCTTTAAATCTAAACGCCCAGACTTTTCCTCTTAGGCGTTTAGATCACAAAATTTAAATAAAAAAGGAAAAAAATGAAATTTTTAAAAATAACAATAGCGGCTTTTTTGGCATTAAATCTCTTTGCTTCCGATAAGGACAAGACCATAGTAGTAGGAGTTTCTCCCGTGCCTCATGCACAGATAATGGAATTTATAAAGCCGACGCTTAAAAAGCAAGGATATGAGCTGGTTATCAAAGAGATTAATGATTACAGTATCCCGAATTTAGCTACCGAGGATGGCGATCTTGACGCAAACTTCTTTCAGCATCTGCCGTATCTAAACGAATTTAACAAAAACAAAGGAACCAATCTTGTTAAAACCGTAGCCGTTCACCTTGAGCCGATGGGAGTTTATTCTAAAAGGATTAAAAATTTAAGCGAGCTAAAAGACGGCGCGACGATATCTATCCCAAACGATCCGACAAACGAAAACCGCGCGCTAAACATACTTGCAAAAGCTGGTCTTATCGAGCTTGACGGCAATGCAAAGCTTGCAACCCCGCACGATATAACAAAAAATCCAAAAAATCTTAAATTCCTAGAGCTTGAAGGGGCTCAAGTCCCTAGAACTCTAGATGAGGTGGATTTAGCCGCTATCAATACGAATTTCGTCCTTGACATAGGAATGAATCCTTCTAAAGACTCGCTTGCCATAGAGAGCTCCGACAGCCCGTATGCAAACATCGTAGTAACAAAATCAGGCAATGAAAATAGCCCTAAAATCAAAGCTCTTAACGCCGCTATAACAAGCAAAGAGACTAAAGAATTTATCCTTAAAAAATATCAAGGCTCTATACTGCCGGTATTTTAACCGACCTAGCCCGTTTTCGGGCTAGAAATATTAAAACTAAAGGATCAATTTGCTTCAAAGCGTTATAAATTTTATCGTAGAATTTGTCGGGCAATGGGGGTATCTTGGGATATTTTGCATGATGTTTTTAGAAAGCTCGTTTTTCCCGTTTCCAAGCGAGATCGTCATGATACCGGCAGGATACCTCTCAAGCAAAGGCGAGATGAATATAGTGGCCGCATTTTTAGCAGGTACCGGCGGTTCTTTGGCCGGCGCTATATTTAACTACTATCTATGCTTCTTTTTTGGGCGGGGTCTAATAGAAAAATACGGCAAATTTGTCGGCATCACCGAAGAAAAAATGCAAAAATTTGAAAACTTCTTTAATAAACATGGCGAAATTTCTACATTTAATTGCCGCCTGATTCCCGGAATTCGTCAATACATCAGCCTTCCTGCCGGACTTGCCAAGATGAATTTATTCAAATTTAGCCTTTTTACAACCTTAGGCGCAGGCATTTGGGTATCGATACTGCTTGCAGTGGGGTATTATCTAGGAACAAACTACGATAAAGAGCTATTTAAAAATATAGTTGTAGGTATATTAGCAATCTTAGCATTCATAACGGCAATTTACATTTATATAAAGAAATCAAAAGGTTCTTTTAAAATTTAATATTGCCGCTATATAAAATTTTAACATTTGCCAAAAACTAACTTTTGTAAAATCAAACAAAAACACGCAAAGGAGAGTTAAACTCTCTCCTTTTGATTTACGAAATCTTCTTTTGCTTTGGTCTAAAGACCTTCATCACGCTTTCATCTGTCTCTATATAAGACCCCTCGATAAGATCTATACAATAAGGTATCGCAGGAAATATAGGCTCCAAGCACTCTCTTATAGCTTTTGGTTGTCCGGGTAAATTTACGATTAGAGCGCGTCCTCTAATGCCTGCCGTTTGGCGCGACAAGATAGCCGTAGGCACAAATTTCAAACTTGCCGCACGCATTAGCTCGCCAAATCCCGGCATCATCTTTTCACACACCGCTTCTGTCGCCTCAGGCGTTACGTCTCTAACGGCAGGACCCGTTCCTCCCGTGGTTAAGACTAGATTGCATCCCAAATTATCAACCATATTTATAAGTCGCTCTTTGATAAGCTCAAATTCATCGGGAATGACTTCGTATATATACTCTTTTTCGCTTGTTATCCATTCATCAAGCACGGATTTTATCGCGGGTCCCGATTGATCCTCGTAGGTGCCCTCGCTCGCCCTATCGCTTAATGTCAAAATTCCTATTTTTACCTTCATAATTTTACTCCCTTTTAAGATATCTGCGATTTTACCATATCTTTATAAACTACTCATAAGAGCTTTGTAAAATGGCTTTGATAGTATTTTTATCGATAGTTTCATGAGCTGATATGTATTGAGCTATCGCTTCGGTTTGCTCTTTCATACCGCGCAAAAAGCTTCCGACCTCCTCATAGGCCTCTTGCAGTATGCTTTCGACATCGGCTGGGTTTGGCACAAGAGTCTTACCCATACCGTATTCAAAAACCATGCTTTGAGCTATCTCTTTTGCCTTTGCGATATCGTTGCTTGAATTTGAAAAGAGATCGTTTCTGCTCTGATTTAGCACGCTCATGCCCGCTAAACACACTTTTATACGAGACATCATTTGGGTTTTGGACTCTATCTCGCGTTCGGCAGGGCTAAATCGATCTTCCACAAGAGAAATTTTCTCAAATTCAACCCCAAACCAATACGCGCTTAAGGCCTTCGCCCCTTGATATAAAGCTTGAATTTTCTTCTCATCGTCGCTATAGCTTAAAACTCTTTTTTTACCAAGCAAGACCTTGCTAAGCACGCTTTCAAAGTCGCTAAAATCAATTGTGCCTTTATTATTTCTAAGTGCATTTATCGCCGCTTCGTTTACCAAGGTAGCAAGCGCAGCCCCTGAAAAACCCACGCTTATCTTGGCTATATCTTCGACATTGGCGCTACAACTCTTATCTTTTAAGTATGATTTTAAAATTTCAACTCTATCTGCGAAATCCGGCATCGATAGATAAATTCTCCTATCAAATCTTCCTGATCTAAGCAGCGCCTCATCTATCATCTCGATCCTATTTGTGGCGGCTATCACGATAACGCCCGAGTTATCCTCAAAACCGTCCATTTCGGTTAGCAGCTGATTTAGCGTAGCTTCTCTTTCGTCGTTTCTGCTTCCGCCGCGTACCTTGCCTACCGCGTCTATCTCATCTATAAATATAATCGACGGCGCATAAGCCTTAGCCTTTAAAAATAGCTCTCTAACGCGCTTTGCGCCCATTCCTACGTAAATTTGCACAAATGCCGCACCGCTTTGATAAAAAAACGGCACATTAGCTTCGCCCGCAACGGCTTTGGCAACGAGAGTTTTTCCCACTCCCGGAGGACCTATCATAAGCACGCCTTTTGGCATTTTTATGCCAAATTGCTTGTATTTAGTAGGATTTTTTAAGAAATCAACTATCTCGCTAAGCTCGAATTTCACATCCTTAATCCCTGCCACATCGCTAAAACTAACATTTGATATAGCGGGCATTACCGAGCCTGCGAAGATATTTTCCACATCATGAGCCGTGATTTTTTCGCCGCTTTTCTCATTTGCTTTTTGCTTAAGTTTAAATTTAGTGTAAAAAAACAAAAATCCGTACCCAAGTCCGACTAAAAACAGCACCGCCAAAATTTCTTGGATGATCGGATACTCTTTTTTTACTTCAACGGGAACTTTTTGAACGAGCTTATTCATATCTATCCCGTCTTTTACTATGGAGTATTTATGCCCGCCTTTTGTGGTTATGATTATCTCGTTTTGAACGATTGCGGCCTGTGATATGAGGTTTCCGTCAAGCAGCTTTTCATAGCTTTCGTATATCAAATTTTTAGGCTGATTTTTAAAAACTACTACCCCCATAAGTATCGCCAAGATAAGCGCGGCTAGGATTATAATCCTCTTTTTGTTAAATTTAAATTTCTGCATAGTTTGCCTCGTCCTTGATCTCATATTTATTAATTTTAGCCCACTCTTTTAATATATCTTTGTCGGTTTTTATCTTCATTTTATTGTAAAACTGATCAAATCCCTCGTAAAATTCGCCGTTTAGCTGCTCAACCAAAACGTTTAAAGGCGCTCTGTTTTTATTTCTAAATTTAAGGTTATTTTGAGCGACTATCGCCTTTAACTCTCTCATTCTCTCTTTTGCGACATCGCCGCTTACATCGATCTTCATAGTAGCGGAGCGGGTGTTGTTTCTTGGAGAGTAGGCAAAGCAGTGCAAGTGAGTAAGCGGAAATTTCTTAAAATTTTCTAGCGCCTCAGTCCAAATTTTCTCGCTCTCTCCGGGATGACCAACTATAAAATCGGTCCCAAGAGCAAATCCAAGCTCCGCTAGCTCCAAAAACAGCTCGATATCTTTAAGCGCTCTATTTCTGCGCCTCATTATCCTAAGCATGTCCTCGCTTGTGTGCTGAAGCGCTATATGCAGATGTCTTTCCAGCCACTCTTCTTTTAAAATTTCTCTAAAGCTATCATCTATCTGGCTTGGCTCAATGCTTCCAAGTCTAATTCTTTTGATACCGTTTATTCGCCCCAGCCTAGCAAGCAGTTTTCCAAGAGACGAGTTTGTATCCTTGCCGTAACTGCCGATATTAGTTCCCGTTAAAACAAGCTCGTTGTAGCCGTTTGATGCTAAAATTTTAGCCTCGTTTAAGATACTCTCTTCATTCATGCTTCTTGCCTTGCCGCGCACGGAAGGGATGATGCAGTAGCTGCATACAAAATCGCATCCCTCTTGAATTTTTATAAAAGCTTTCGTGTGATTTTCGTAATTCGTTACGATATTTTTATCGATACTTTCTAAATTTCCAAGCTCGAAAAACGGGTTTTGAAATTTTAAAAGCGAATTTATATCTTCTTTTTTACTCGCTCCTATCACGCCAAAAACCGAGCTTTTATCAAAGAGCTCCCTACCCTTGCTAACCGCTCCGCATCCTGTGAGTATAACCTTGGCGCCGCGCTTTTTAACGCCGTTTATATAGCTTCTTGTCCCGCTATCTGCGCTATTTGTAACCGTGCATGAGTTTATAACTACGATATCGGCCTCGTTTTCATCGTTCGTGATCTCGTAGTCTTTTATGTAGCTTTTCATAAGCTCCGTATCGTATATATTTGTGCGGCAACCAAAGGTTTTAAAATAAATCTTCTCTCTCATAAATTCGTTTCTTCCGTATTCTCCATAGGTTTTGCCTCGCTTGCCTTAACTCTTTTATCCATATAAAGGGTTTGAGTAGGATATGCGATGGCTATATCCTCTTCTTTTAACAAGCTATCGATGATCTCGGCGCTTATAGTGCTTCTTAATGCCATCGGAGCAAAAGAGTTTGTCATATACCAAGCCGAAATTTTCATACCGTGAGGCTCGATTAGAGAAAAGATCCTAGGCTCTACGTTTGGATTTTTGATACTGTATTGGTTTCTTAGCTTACTCATCTGCTTTCTAGCGATATCGGTGTAGCCTTTGGAGTATTTTCGCACGATATTTTTTATGATATACATAGCCTTTTTATGGTTTGATTCAAAGCTAAGAGTGATATCTATGCCGTCCCAAACGGTTTTCATCCCTTGGTGTGAGAAATTTGCGATAAGGTCGGTGAAGATATAGTTGTTTGGTACAAATATGATCCGCCCCGCTCTGCGATTAAACTGATAGGTGTTAAAGGTAACATCCTCGTAAATTGTCATTCTAAGCAAGGAGATATCTATGATGTCGCCCACGAAATTTTCGCCGTCTTTTCTAACCTTTATCCTATCTCCCACGTGAAAGCTTCCACCAAATACGATAACCGTCCAACCAAGCATACTCATAAACATATCTTTCATGGCAATAGCAATACCGGCCGAGGCAAAACCCAGCACCGTTACAAGATAGGTTACGTTTTCTATATATGCAAAAAGCAAGATAAGCACTATGAGAGTGATATTTACTAAATTTATAAATTTATTTGCCGTATATAGTCTTTCGTTATCGGTTATAGTCTTTTTGGTGATAAATTTAAGCAAAAACGAAAGCGCGATAATAAAAACTATAAATATAGCTATATTTAAAGCCTTTATAGCTTGAACTTTGATATCGTCGCTTGCTCTATCCATAGCCTCGCTAACTCTTTTTTCATATACGCTATATGTAGTTTGGGCTATATCTCTAGCTGCGTTAAATTCCACTATCTCTTGCCTTAGCTCGATTAAATCGGTCTTAAATTTCTCCTCATCGCTAAGCCTTACGATATTTGATAAAATCTCCTCTTTTTTGTTAAGCTCGTTTATGATCTTATCAAGTCCGGTTAGACGCTCTTTATACTCGTCTTTTTCGCTTCTAAGCTGCTTGATGTAAGAAAATCCCGATATAACCGCAACCGGATTTGTGATCTTTTGTAAATTTTCTATCTCCGGAGCCGTTATCATACTTGAAAACGGAGCCTTTTCAAACTCTTTTAAAAGCTCGATCTGCTCTTTAAGCGTGTTTTGCTTTTTTTGCAGTTCAAGCATCTTTTCGCTATTTGATTTAGGCACTTTTTTTAATGCCGCTTCAATCTCGCCAAGCTCTACGCTTAACTTTTGAAAGGTGTTATAGTTTGAATATCTGGTTATCCAGATGTTGCCCGATAGCTGCTCGTCGATAAGCTTTAAGTTACTTCTTAGATCAAGCAACATCGCCTCTTTAGTAGAGTTATAATCAGGCGCAACCTCGTTAGCTCCAAACGCGAAGAGAAAACAAAACAAAATTCCAAGTAACTTTTTCATCTAAACTCGCTTAAAATTTCCATTAAAGTATCTTTGCTAATATCTTTTCTTATCTCATATCCGCCGATTTGTTTTGGCAAAATAAATTTGATAACCGAATTTTCACTCTTCTTATCGAGAAAAAACGCATCATAAAAGCTATAAGCGTTTACTACGCAGTATCTTGTAGGAAGTTCGAATTTAACCAGCAAATTTTCAATCCTATTTTTCTCTTCCAAACTCAAAAGCCCTATTTTAACCGCCAATGCGTTTGCCATATTCATCCCGATAGCCACGGCTTCACCGTGTAAAAATTTCTTATACTCAGTCTCGTTTTCTATAACGTGAGCGAAAGTATGTCCGTAGTTTAGCACGGCTCTAACGCCTTTTTCGCGCTCGTCTGCCTCAACGGCTTTAGCCTTTAAAGACACGCTTTTATAGATCAAATTTTGCAAATTATTTTCGTCGTTTAAATCCGCCTTTTCAAGCCATTCAAACATATCTTTATCAAACATAACCGCCATTTTTACAGCCTCTGCGACACCTGCTGCAAATTCTCGCTTAGGAAGCGTTTTTAGAAATTCGCTCTCGCAATACACTGCGCTTGGCTGATAAAACGAGCCTATTAAATTTTTACCGAATTTATTATTAACACCCGTTTTTCCGCCCACACTCGCATCAACTTGAGCTAAAAGAGTCGTAGGGATGTTTATAAATTTAACCCCTCTTTGATAGATACTTGCGACAAATCCCGCCATATCGCTTATCACTCCGCCGCCAAGCGCGATGATAACGCTACTTCTATCAAGCTTGCTTGTAAAAAGCTCCTCTAAAATTTGCTCGATAGTAGAGAGGTTTTTATACTCCTCTCCATCAGGCACGCTAACGATAAATTTTTCCTTGCACTTTAAAACCGAAAGCAGGCTTTCAAGGTGCAGACCCGCGACTTTAGGGTTGGTTATAATGGCAACTTTCGTATCAAATTTTAGGCTTTTTAACTCGTTTATAAAAACGCTATAATTTCTTGCATCGTCTTTTAAATTTATATCGATTTTCACGTCTTACCTTAACATTTTATTAATTTTATTTTATCCAAATTTCTAGCTTGTAGGTATAAAAATTTGACTGTTATCGCCTAATTTAGAATAAAGCCTATCCATATCGTTTGAAAATATCGCGAAAATATCGCGTCTGCTCATCTTTTTGGTAAACGATACGAATTGCAGCAGATTTTTTTCGCGAGATAGCTTTACGATAGGATTTTCGCTCTTGTCATTTACTATCTCGACCTTTTTACCAAAAATTTTAGATAGATTGTCAAAATGCTCCACAATGCTTAAATCTCCGCTTGAACCCATCGTATCAAAGTGGTAAAGAGTTACGGCTATATCAAGTTGCGAACAGCAGTCCAAAATGACGGCGGATTTGCTCTCCATCTCTTCGCTTCCGCTTAAAATCACCCCTTTTTTAACCTCATCCAAGCTATCTTTGCCTATCTTCATAATCGGTTTTTTGATATCAAAAAGCAGCTTTTTATGCGCTTTGAAAAATTTAGAATCCGTTATAACAAGCCCTATGTCAAAAATGGCGACATCAGATCTCATAACGCCGCTTGAGTGCGAAAAATAATCAAATGATATTATGATAGAACTATCGTCAAACCTCTTTAGCCTCTCATAAACGGCATTCATAGTCGGATTTATCACTTTGATATATAAACGCCTGTTGTTTAGGCGCTCATTTAGCTTTATGCTCTCATCGATAAGCCTCATGCACTCGTCCATACTCATATTTCGCATATCTAAAAATGTGTAGAGGTTAAACCCAAACGGGCTTGGAAACTGCCCTTTTTCGCGTTTGATACTCTTAAACACGCTTAAAAGCACGTTTGGTTCGCCAACTATCAAAAGAGTATCGTTTGGTAAAATCATCAAATTCGGATTTGGTATCATAAAGCTTGATCCTCTATAAATCATCGCTATACGCCACTTCTTTTGCTGGATCGAGCCTATGTGTCTATACATAAACGAGCTTCCTACAGGCACTTTAACCTCCATGATCTCGCCTTCGCCAAGACCTATGTTGTCCGCAAATACCGGCATATCGGGCAGGTGCTCCATAAGCCTAATCGTCATGATATTGCGCCCGTCAAGTAAGGTTAAGTGCTTATCTTCGGCTATCTCTTTATCCTCGTGCAATCCCCATGTGTCAAAGATAAGAGTATCGGTCTTTTTGCTTATACGGCGTAAATTTTTATATGCGCTTACGGCTTCGAATTTATCCGAAAGAACTATCAAAAATTGACTAAAATACCGATCCACTACCCGTTTTAAGCGATCAAGGCTGGTAGGATCAAAGCTGTGAAATGAAAAATTTTCTAAATTTAGCCCATTAGGTATCATATCGCCGTTGTGCGTTATGACGCTATAGTGATGAGAACCGGTTTTAGTCATAAACAATCTTTCTAAGAAATGTTTCGCTACAATCCCATCTGCAATAATTAAAATATTTTTCATAACAACTCCAAATTTAAAAAGGACATTATATCAAAATGACTTTTAGTATAGATAAAACTGACGGCAACGCACGCGCAGGCACTTTAACCACCGCTCATTCAACCATCCAAACCCCCGTTTTTATGCCTGTTGGAACGGTTGGCGCCGTTAAGAGCTTAGACGCTATCGATATGATGGAAATTTTAGACGCTAAGATCATTTTAGGAAACACATATCACCTGTATTTGCGCCCGGGCTCAAAGATAGTAAAAGAGCTTGGAGGGCTGCACGGGTTTAGCAAATTTAACCGCTCGTTTCTAACCGATAGCGGCGGATTTCAGGCCTTTTCTTTAAGATCAAATACCAAAAACGACGATGGCGGGATAAAATTTAAAAGCCACATAGACGGAAGCTTGCACTACTTTACGCCAAAAAGCGTGCTTGATACGCAGTATGACTTAAATTCCGATATCATGATGATACTTGATGATCTTATCGCCCTGCCTGCCGATCCTAAAAGAGTTGAGTTAAGTATCAAACGCACTATAAAATGGGCTAAAGAGGCGATTGATTATCACAAATTTAAGCGCTGCGAGGGCGCGGGGCTAACGCAAAATATATTTGGCATCATCCAAGGCGGAACCGATTATGAAGCGCGTAAATTTTGCGCGCAGGCGCTTTGCGAAATGGACTTTGACGGGCTTGCCATAGGCGGCTTAAGCGTGGGAGAGAGCAACAAGGAGATGTATGATACGGTTGAAGGCGTGATACCGTATATCGACGCAAACCGCCCGCGATACCTTATGGGAGTTGGAACGCCTGAGGATCTAGTAGAAAACGTGGAGCGCGGCGTGGATATGTTTGACTGCGTAATGCCTACTAGAAACGCGCGAAACGGCACTTTGTTTACAAGTTTTGGGAAATTTAACGTAAAATCCGCCAAATTTATAACCGATCACGATCCCATTGATCCCGAGTGCTCGTGCTACACCTGCCGCAACTACTCACGAGGCTACTTAAATCACCTATATAAAGCTAAAGAGCTAACGTTTTTCCGCCTAGCAAGCCTTCACAACTTGCACTACTATCTAAATTTGATGAAACAGATGAGAGAGGCGATCATGCAGGGCAAATTTAGCGAATTTAAGAGGGAATTTTATGCAAAGAGGAGCTAAATCCTCTTGCGATATCTTTTTTAAGTTTTCACACCTCTTGCGCGAATGAAATTTGATTGCCGTCTATGTCAAAAATATCAAAAACCAAGATAGCTTCATAGCCCGCAATCTCGCTTGTTTTTATACCGATTTCATTCAGCTTGCTTTTACACTCGTGAATATCATCAACGCTTATGATTATAGAGCCTGTTTTAAATTCATCATCTTTATAGCAAGTAAGTTGTAGCCAAGAGTTGTTAGAAATTTGATACTCTGCAACACTTTCAAGCGGAACTAAATCAGGCTCGCCTAGCCATTTTTTATACCACGAAATAGACTCTTTAATATCTTTTACGTAAAATACGCTAACTACACTCTTAAAATCAAATAACCTCATCCTAGCTCCTAAATTTTGCTCTTATTTAACCCT
>JAUNLC010000011.1:44997-50282 GCA_030532465.1 Campylobacter sp.
TTTATCAAGGTTTCAAAGTAGTTTATCTTAGCTAGTTCAAAATTCGCCTCTGAAATTTTGAGACTGTTTTTAAGGCGAGAGTAGTTTAAAAACGGCAGATTAAGATTTAAATTTCCGCCTAAAAATTTAAGCGAAAACGCTTCATTTGCTTGATCGCCGCTTCCGCTAAGACTAGCTGCTACACTAACGCTTGGATAAAAGCTCTTTTGGCTAACTTTTACATTTAGCAAGCTCTCTTCTATGCGAGCTATGGCCGCTTTTAGATCGGGGCGATTTGCGATGGCATAAAGCGGCACGTCTAAATTTACTCCTAGAAATTTTATATTTTCAAGCGAAGTTTTAGCAAATTTAAACTCAAATTCAGGCCCCTCGGCAAGCAGTATCCTTAAAGTTTGCTTGGCTAAATTTAGATCTTTTTGCGTAGTTAAGACTCTATTTTGAGAGTTTAAAAGCGAGCTTTGAATCTGCTTTAAAGATAGCTCTTCGCCTTTACCAAGCTCAAATTTCACCCTCATTATCGCTTCAAGCTCGCGGTAGTTTTTAAGCGCGGTATCATAAAGCTCAAGGCTTTGGTTTAGATAGATAATCTCAAAATAGCTATCAACGACACTGTTTATAAGAGCAAGCCTTGCGGCCTCGGCGTCAAATTTCGTCGCATTCGCCTCCCAAAAAGCACCGTCACGCGAGTTTGCAAGCTTTTGCCAAAGATCGATTTCATAATTTAGCGAAACGCCGCTTTTATAGCTTTTACCCGGCTTTCCGCCCTCTAAATTTTTACTTGCATCGGCCGTGAAATTTGCACTAAAATTCGGGATCAAATTTGCGCTTATAACGCCTGCTTGAGCCAAGGCTTTATTTATATTTATCGCTGCTCTTAGCAAATTTGTATTGTTTTTTAACGCAAGCTCAACAAGTTCGTTTAGATAAGCTCTATCATACCCTCTCCACCACTCTTTATCAAACTCAAAATTTCGGCTTAAATTTTCATCCAAAATAAGCTTACCGTAATCTTCATTTATACTTTTTACCGCACATCCGCTAAACAAAATCACAAACACAAATACCAAAATTCTTTTCATCTTATTCCCTTGAAAGAGCCTCTATAGGATTTAGCTTTGAGGCGTTGCGAGCGGGCATGTAGCCAAAAACTATGCCTATAAAGGTGGAGGTAAACAGAGCAACCGCGATAGAGAGATTGGAAAATATCATATGAACTTCGGGTGAAAATTTATTAAACACATATCCTATGCCAAATGCAAACGCCACGCCGATAACTCCGCCTATCACGCACAAAAGCACAGCCTCTATCAAAAACTGCTGCAAGATGTTGCTTTGGCGCGCACCTATCGCCATCCTTATGCCTATCTCCTTAGTGCGCTCGGTTACCGAAACGAGCATTATATTCATCACGCCTATGCCGCCGACTATAAGCGAGATAAGAGCTATACAAGATATTAAAAGCGTCATGGTTCTAGTCGCGTTTTCTATGGTCTTTTTTATAGTGTCGGAGTTGCGGGTGAAAAAGTCCTTTTTGCCTCGTTTTGCCGCTAAAATTTCAGTAAGGCTTCGCTCTGCGATTTGAGCGTTTACCTCATCTTTTACTTTTACGGTTATGGAGTTTATGAAGCGATCGCCCGTTATTTTATTTATGACGGCAGTGTATGGCGAGTAAATTCTAAGCGTGCTTGAATCGCCGATGTTGCTATTGTATTTCAAAACGCCTATTATACGAAACGGGCGTTTGTTAAAAAATATCGTCTCGCCGATAGGATCAGCGTCTTTAAAAAACTCGTTTTTAGTGTTTTGATCTATCACCGTAACCGAAGCGGAGTCCTTAACTTCATCTTCGTTAAACGACCTTCCGCTCTCAAATTTATGCCCCAGCACATCAAGGCTCTGAGCGCCTCCTCCTCTCATACTTGCCGAGGCCGATTTGTTTCTATAAGTTAGCGTGCCGTTAGCGGTAGTATTTGGAGTAACGCTATCAAGGTAGTCTTGATGAGATAGCATTACGGTATCTGATATCGTAAGAGTCTTTTTCATACCTCTAAGGTCGCTAAAGCCCTTGCCGGGATAGATATCTATAGTGTTTGTGCCTATGCCCCTGATGTCTGATAAAATTTGCTGCTGCGAGCCTTGACCAAGTGCCACCACGCAGATAACCGAAGCTATGCCGATGATAATGCCAAGCATGGTTAAAAGCGAGCGAAGCTTATGGCTAAATATCGCATTTAACGACATCTTAAAGCTCTCTATAAACTGATCTTTATAAAAGCTTATTATGTTTTTTTGCTTTGGTTTTGTAGCTTTGGAAGCGAAAATTTCATTGCGCTTTATGCTATCTTTTAAAATTTCGCCGTCTTTTATCTCTATGATGCGATTTGCGTAGGCTGCGATGTTTACATCGTGAGTTACGATTATGATAGTGTGTCCCTTTTTATGCAAATTTGTTAAAATTTCCATGACCGTTAGCCCGCTTGCGCTATCAAGCGCGCCTGTTGGCTCATCGGCTAAGATGATCTCTCCTCCGTTTATAAGCGCCCTTGCGATACTTACGCGCTGCTGCTGTCCGCCGCTTAGTTTGTTTGGCAAGGACTCAAGCTTGTCGCCCAGCCCCAAATCGCTTAAAATTTGAGTTGCTTTTTCTTCTCTTTGTCTTTTACTAACGCCTGCATAAACGCTAGGCAAAGATACGTTTGCAAGCGAAGTTAAAGTGTTTAAGAGGTTATATCGCTGAAATATGAAGCCAAATTTATTACGCCTTAATTTAGCAAGAGAGTCCGAGTCAAATTTGGAGATATCGGCGCTTTCTAGCAGGTATTGCCCGCTTGAGGGGCTATCAAGACAGCCGATGATATTCATAAGCGTTGATTTACCGGAGCCTGATTGCCCGATGATAGCGATAAATTCGCCCTTTTTTATGCTTAAATTTACATCTTTAAGAGCGTAAAAGCTATTTTCGCCGAGTCTAAATTTTTTGCTTAAATTTTTAAGCTCTATAAGCGCGCTCAACTCTTACCTGCCTCTCATTCGCCTATCTTCAAGCTCTATCATTTTATCTAGCTCAGCCGCCGAACTTCTTGAGGTGATAACCTTTTCGCCTTCGCTAACGCCGCTTATGATTTGAGATTTAAGACCATCGGTTAGCCCTACCGCGACCTCTCTTTTTTCAACTTGCAAGTTATCTTTTAGCACGCTTACATACTGCTTGCCGCCCTCTTTTTTTATCGCTACGGTCGGGATTATTATCGCCTCTTTTACGCTTTCAAGCATGATAGTATTTTGCGTTGTCATGCCTATGCGTAAAATTTCATCCTTGTTTTCGACTACGGCATTTGCATAGTAATAAATCGCCGAAGAACTCGAAGTAGAACCGCTTATGGTTGATTTTTGGCTGTATTTGCCGTCGCTTAGGGTTGTAAGTCCGGGATCGATAGAGCTAATTTGAGTATAAAATTTCTTATTTGGCTCTGAAAGGATAGAGTATTCAACCTTGGAGCCAACCTTTACTTTCGTGATATCGCCTTCTGCTATCTCCATCTTCAGCTTTAGCTTCGTTAGGTCGGCTATATTTACTATAGTTGGCGTAGTCTGGTTTGAATTTACAGTTTGTCCTTCTTCAACTTGAACCGATACGATAGTGCCATCTTTTGGCGCAACTATCTTGGTGTATCCCAGATCGATTTTAGCGGTGTTTAAAGAAATTTTAGTCTGAGCTATCTGCGCTTCTATCTCTTTTACATTCGCTCTTGTAACCGCGAGAGAATTTTTGGCGTTTTCAAATTCCTCTTTTGACGTTGCGTTTTTACCAAAAAGCCCTTTTTCGCGGTTAAATTTACTCTCGGCGATCTCAAGAGCGACCTTTGCGCTATTTAGTTTCGCTTCATAAATTCCAAGCTGAGCTCTTTTGGTATCTACGTTATTTTGTTGGGTTGCAGAGTCGATCTCGGCTATCATATCGCCCGCTTTTACTTTATCGCCCAGTTTCACATATAACTTTTTTATCTGTCCTGAAACCTGAGCGCCCACGTCGATAAGCTCGTTTGCGTAAATTTCGCCGTTACTATCTATATTTTTGTTTAAATTCCCTCTAACGGCAACGGACGTTATAAACTCATCCTTTCTTTCTTCCTTAAAATACTTCTCATAGATGAAATATCCACAGGCTAAAAGCACGGCGATAGTTGCCGCAAATTTGATAAAGCTTTTCATGTATCTACTTTTGATTTTTAAATTTAAATGAAATATTATATTAAAATTTTGCGAAGAGTATCTTAAAAGAGTATCTCATGCTTATGAAACAATATTAGTTTTGATTAATTTTTTATACTAAATTTTACTTATCTTTAATAATCATTGGCATATAATTTCGACTTTCATTCCAAATTTTAGGCTTATGTTATGTTTTCACCGCTTTTATCTATATTTATATTGATAGCCTCGGGTTATTTTGCAAAAAAAGTTAAAATTTTCGAGCAAAAGCAAGCGGGTATCTTTATAGATTATGCCCTATGTTTCGCACTTCCCGCACTAATATTTGATAAAATTTATCACGTAAGCATAGATAAAACTCTCATAAATATAATCTTAACCGGCTTTTTATCATCATTTGCCGCTTCTTTTGTAGTATTTTTTGTGTGCAAAGCCTTTAAATTTAGCCAAGCTACAAGCATCAGCGCACTTTTACTTGCGATGTTTGGCAACACTATCTTTATCGGTATGCCGATTATCACGGGCTTTTTCGGCGAACAATCATTAAATGAAGTTATATTTTACGATCAATTTGCAACTTCCATACCTATCTCTATCCTTGGGCCTTTCGTGCTATCTTTTGGAGCGCCCGCTAAGGTTTCGCTAGTGCAAAACACTATAAAAGTGCTTAAATTTCCTCCGTTTATCGCGCTTATCGCAGGGCTTGTTTTTAGAGGAGTCGAGCTTCCTTCGGTTATCTTTACCGCGCTTAATCTCTTTAGCCAAAGCGTGGTTCCGGTTGCTCTTTTTGCTATCGGTATCGGTCTTGGATTTAGAAGTATAAGAAGCTCATACAAAGCCACTTTAATCGTAATCGCAGGCAAAATGCTCTTAGCTCCGCTTATATTTATCCTTATAGCCTTGATCTTTAGCGTTGAATTTAGCCCTAAATGGATCATAGGAATTCTTCAGTGTGCTATGCCGCCGATGGTTTTAGCAAGCGCCATGATAATGAAAGCGAATTTAGACAGCCAACTTGCCGTTTCAGCCGTAGCTACGGGCGTTGCGTTTAGTTTTATTAGCCTTCCTTTGGT
>JAUNLC010000012.1:0-22732 GCA_030532465.1 Campylobacter sp.
AACGGAAATACTCATTTTGATTATGCGGGATGCCTTGAATGCGGAACTTGTAAGGTGCTTTGCGAAAATACCATTATCAAAAAATGGGAGTATCCAAACGGAACATTTGGAGTAGAGTATAGATTTGGATAAGCTATATAATTTTTACTTTATATTAAGTTTAACTATCTAATAATTAAGCTTTGTAAATTTTGATAGGAGAGCAATGATAATATGAGCAAAGACGAAAGAGCCAAGTTAAAAAGAGCTCGCATGATGAAATATTTTATCGATGCGGCAAATAAAATAATAGAAAAAGATGGCGTGTGTGCGGTTAATATCAGAAATACCGCACATCTTGCTGGATATTCAAGCGCTACGCTTTATAACTACTTTGATAATTTAACGCATTTAGTGTTTTTAGCCACTTTTGACCAGCTTGAAACTTACAATAAAGCAGTTTCCGCCTGTATAGCCGAATGTAAAAATTCGATAGAAGTTTATATGAGAGTTTGTAAGTGCTTTTGTGATTACTCTTATGAAAAGCCTGAAATTTATGAGCTTTTGTTTTTTGCTCATAATGACGGTAAATTCGATAATTACATTGAAGAGTATTATACTTTATTTCCAAAAAAGGCGCACAAAAAGCTGCCAGAATTCTTAGGCAAGATGTTTCGTTCAAACAACCTTCATCAGAGAAGCTACTCCATGCTTGAAAACTGCATAAAAGACGGCTATATAGACGAGTTAAACGTAAATGACTTTAACGATATCTGCTTAAGGTTTAACAAAACCATACTTCAAGACGTAAAAGACTCAATTCTTTCAAAAGAAGAAGCTACAAGCATGACCTTAAAATACTACTATCAACTTTTTCATTGTTATATAAATCAAGAGCATAAAAAGTTGCTTGATGATTGCTATAAAGAAATTATAAGCGAGATAAAGTAAAAGGTTGAGCTTATTAAATTTCTTACTTTTGAAACTTATATAGGTTTCAAGCGACATAGCTAATAAAATTGATATTTGTATCTATGAATTTATTAATAAATATTATCTAATTATCCGAGCATTTAAGTTTTGATAATATAATTTTCTTGTTAAATTCTATTAAAAGGAGATTGTATTATGGTTAAACTGCAAGATAAATATCAGCTGTTTATAAACGGTGAATTTGTGCCTGCTAGCGACGGTGCGACTTTGGATACCTTTAATCCCGCAACAGGCAAGAAGCTAGCCTCAATAGCCGATGCTACGAAAAAAGATGTCGATAATGCCGTAAAGGCAGCAAGAAAGGCGTTTGAGACATTTAGACGCTCAACCGTAGCGGAGCGCTCAAAAATTCTTTTAAAGATAGCAGATATCATAGATGAAAATAAGGAATTTTTAGCGACCGTTGAAACGATGGAAAACGGCAAGCCGATTCGAGAGACGATGAATGTGGATATCCCTTATGCGGCAGAGCATTTTAGGTATTTTGCGGGCGTTATACAAGCTGAAGAGGGAAGCGCTAACGTGCTTGAAGAAAAGCAACTATCTGTGATCTTGCGCGAACCTATAGGCGTTGTGGGTCAGATAGTTCCTTGGAATTTTCCGTTTTTAATGGCTGCATGGAAGCTCGCTCCCGTTATCGCAGCGGGCGATACTAGCGTATTTAAACCCTCTTCAGAGACCAGCCTTAGCGTGCTTGAGCTTATGAGACTTATTAAAGATGTATTGCCAAAAGGCGTAGTAAATGTAATCACGGGCAAAGGCAGCAAAGCGGGAGAATACATAACAAAGCACAATGGCCTAGATAAGCTTGCATTTACGGGCTCAACCGAGATAGGAAGAGATATCGCGATAGCCGCGGCGGAGAAGATAATCCCCGCTACGCTTGAACTTGGCGGAAAGTCAGCAAACATAATCTACGCCGATGCCGATTTTGACTTGGCAATTGACGGAATTCAGATAGGAATTTTATTTAACCAAGGTCAAGTATGCTGCGCGGGAAGTAGAATTTTTGTCGAAGAGAGCATATACGATAAATTTGTAGCTGCTGCGGTTGAGAAATTTAAAAAGATAAAAGTCGGTGATCCTTTGGATAAAAAGACTCAAATGGGCTCTCAGATAAACGAAAAGCAAGCCCAAAAAATCCTAGAATACATAGAGATAGGCAAAAAAGAGGGTGCGAAAGTTGCGGTTGGCGGCGAGCTTGCAAGTGCGGGCAAATCCTTTGTCAAACCAACTCTTCTTGTAAACGTAAAAAACAATATGCGAGTGGCTCAAGAAGAAATTTTCGGACCTGTGGGCGTTATCATCAAATTTAAGAACGAAAAAGAGCTTATCAAAATGGTAAACGATAGCGAATACGGTCTTGGCGGCGGAGTATTTACCAAAGATATCACAAAGGCGCTAAGAACGGCGCGCGCTATGGAAACGGGACGTGTCTGGGTAAACTGCTACAACCAAATCCCTGCGGGAAGTCCGTTTGGCGGATATAAAAACTCAGGCATCGGCAGAGAGACGCATAAAATCATACTTGAGCACTATACTCAGATGAAAAATATCATGATTGATCTAACGGGAAAACCAAGCGGCTTTTACTAATAGTTTAAAATATCCCCTAAATTTTGGGGATATTTTCCTCTTTTTGATACGACAAATGTTACAAAATCACTGAACAAAAATTCATTTTTAGATATTATATCTTCGCTTTTCATATTCAAAATTATATATTTCAAAGGAGAAATAATGTATAAAATTCTTACAAATTTGGCTTTAAGCGCTGCTTTAACTACAACTCTTTACGCTTCGGATAATCTCTCAAAAGGACTTAATATAAACCTTACCGCTTCTGATACTCAAACTCAGATGATGGCGATGGTTCTTGCTACAAAAACCCTTGAACAAAACAAAGAGGTTAGGATAGTTCTTTGCGCGGCGGCAGGTGATTTGGCTCTAAAAGATAGCAAGAGCGAGCTTCAAAAACCTCTTAATAAATCACCAAAAGATCTGCTTTTAGGAGCTATTAAATCAGGAGCCGCGGTGAAGGTTTGCCCTCTTTATCTTCCAAACAAAGGACTTGATAAATCCGCTCTTGTAGATGGAGTTGATGTGGCTGTGCCTGCCGAGGTTGCCAAAGCTTTGCTTGATAAAGATTACAAAAATTTAAGTTACTAATCCCAATTTGCAAAAAGTTAAATTCGCCCTAAAAACGGGCGAATTTAAATCTCTATATCTTAAAAACTATATCTGATTCCAAGCCCAAAAGTTCTGCCTTTGGCATACTCTACAAGCACTCCGTATCCTCTGTTAAATACATTCATCATATACTCTTTATCGGTGATATTGTTAGCATATAAATATAAGTCAAAACCGTTTTTCATATATCCTAGTTTGGCATCGGTGGTGAAGTAACTCTCTCTTTCTAAGCTGTTTTGCGGGTTAAAATAAGTTTTGCCTATCAAATTTCCATCAACTCTCGCATATAGCCCAAAAGGCGCATAGTAAGAGGCTCCCAGAGAAAATTTATACTCGGGATTATACTCTATCTTGTTTCCGTTGTTGTTTGAACCGTCTTGGTTGATGTAGTTTCCGTATTTGGTTCTAAGCAAGCTTGCGGACATATTAAGGTTAAGCTCTTTTGTCGCTCTTAATACGCCCTCTATCTCGATACCCATCGATTGTGATTTATCGGCATTTCCCGTCATGAAATTTGTCGGATTTTTAGGATCGATTATATAGATATGAGTGTCTTTTATATCCATATAAAATGCTGCCGCCGAAAATCTAAAGTTATCATATGCCCCTTTTATGCCTATCTCGTAG
The DNA here is from genome assembly GCA_030532465.1 of Campylobacter sp. Classification (GTDB taxonomy): domain Bacteria; phylum Campylobacterota; class Campylobacteria; order Campylobacterales; family Campylobacteraceae; genus Campylobacter_A. The sequence continues at coordinate 3,790 of JAUNLC010000012.1, forward strand.
TTATCGCTTGTTTGAGACTCAAATTTATTCTCGTCTTTACTTCCCGACATAGGAAAGGAGTTAAATCCTCCCGCCAAATAGCCCTTAGAATACATAGCATATAGGCTAAGTTCGTTTTGCAGCGCATACTCAAGAGCGATTTTTGGTAGAAATTTGCCCCGGCTCGCCTCGTTTTGAAGCGAGTAAAAAGGAGCGGCCTTGCTTGAGCCTACGGGATACATATACGAATTTACATCTATCTCTTTTTTTATCTTTTGATATCTGCCGCCAATGGTTAGATCAAGCTTTGAGGTTACAGGATATATGGCTTGAGCAAATGCCGAAGCGGCTTTGCTATCCATCTTGGCAGGCGCGTCCATTTCCATAGGCGTGCCCATCATTATAAATTGCATACCCATTTTCTTTATATCTATCTTTTCGTTTTCGAAGAAAAGCCCGGCAATCCATCTTAAATTTTGCTCCTCGTTGCTTGAGAATCTAAGCTCTTGAGAGAAATTTTTAATGTTCATATCAGAAAACATTACGAGATTATCATTATGCGGGAAATACCTGCTTCCGGCATCTAAGTCGTAGTTGCTTAACTGATCTATCTTTTTATATGTGGTGATGGAATTTAGATCAATCTCGTCAAAATTATAAGTAGCGTTTAAAGCGATGGAATTTGACTTTTCAAGCGAGTAGGTTTCGCTCTCAAGCCTTGTCTTTTTGATATCGTCCTTTTTGATGTCTTTAAATTTATCATAAGGTATAACCATTCCATCGGCTCCTTTAAATTTCTTGCGGTAATTATCCGCAAACAGCTTAAAAGAGAGTCTATCCGTAGGGATAAATTTCAAATTTAGCTCAAAATTTCTTAGCTCTTTTCCGTTTGATTTTTTGCCCGTTATCTCGTCTGTGATCCAGCCTTGATCTTTAGAGGCTGAGCCGTTTAGTCCAAGATATAGCACGTCGTCTATCAGTGCGCCATTTGCTTCAAATGTGCCTATTTTGTATTTGTAAGAGCCATATTCTGCACCGACACTTCCGGACCACTCGTTGCTAGGCTCTTTTAAAACAACGTTTATAACGCCTCCTATCGAGTCTTTGCCGTAAATTGCGCTTGAAGGCCCTTTTAAAATTTCAACTCTCTCAACATTTGTTATAGGCACATAGGCTCCAAACTGATTGCCGTGAGCAACTCCGTTTATAAAGATAGTTACGGGATTTGATCTTGTAAATATCGAGCCGTTAAGTCCTCTTGTAAAAATTCCTCCGTGAAGACCTGTGGTGGTATGAATACCGGGAATGCTTTTAAGTAGATCCTCAACGGTTTTTATGCCCTTTTCTTCTATGTCTATGCCCTCAACCACGCTAATGCTTTGCGGTATATCCTTTAACTTTTCTTCTATCTTGTTTGCCGTAACCGTTATCTCTTCAAAAGATACGTTTTGCGCAGCCAAAAGATATGAGCTCGCACTCATTGAGATAGCAAGTGCGAAATTTAAGTATCTAAGCCCCATTTTCACTCCTGTTTGTAAAATATTTAAGTTCGATTCTACTATAATAAGATTATTATTATCAATAATAATATAACGGTAAAGGGATTAAAAAATATCGATATCGGGATTATTTTAAATTTGCGGAGAGATCATGAGAGAGTCTGTAAGTCTTGGTAGTTTTTTTGAAGAGTTGGGTTGCGGAGTAGAATTTGGCGAGCAAAAAAAGTATAGTGAAATTTCCTTTGTAAGTCATGATTTGAGGTGCGATCTTGAGTATTTTGATACCGGAAGCGGACTTGGGTATTGCTCTTATGGTATAAAATACAGCGAAAATTTAAGGTATTTTTCGACAAAGAGACCACACTCGTTTTTGTGTTTTAATGTCGGAGATAGCTGCGGAAGCATAAGCGGGGCTAAAAATAGTTTTGCTTTAAGACCGGGCGAGGTTTGTATAGGCAGTATAAAAGATAGCTTCACGGGATCTACAAAGCACTGCGGCAAAAGCTACAAGACCCAATCTATTATCATAGAAAACTCTTTGATAAAAGAGCTTGGAATTTTTGAAGATGTGAACGAAGATGAGGTTTTTTGCAGCAAGGTTATCACTTTGAATTTGACTCAAAATTTGATACTAAAGGAGCTTGCAAATTCTAAAATTTATAGCGGAAAGATGAGAGAGATATTTATAGAGTCTAAAATTTTAGAGATGCTTTACAAAAGCTTTGCGGATACTAAAAATAAGGAAAAAAGTAGGTTTAAATTTGATGAAGACGACCTAAAAACGATACGCAAGGCAAGGGAAATTTTACTAAAAGATATTCAAAATCCACCTACCATTAGAGAGCTTGCCGTGCTTTGTGCAACTAATGAATTTAAACTGAAAAACGGCTTTAAACACTGCTTTAAAACGACTATTCATAAAGCGCTTCAAGATGAGAGACTAGACGCGGCAAAAAGGCTTCTTGAACAAGATGATATAAGCGTAAAGGAGGCTTCTAGGATAGTTGGATATAGTAGTTTTGCGCATTTTAGTAAGATTTTTAAAGAGAAATTCGGAGTTTTGCCTATGGAGGTTTTAAAACGCTCCAGATTTTAACCGCCAAAAGTTTCCAAAAAGTTGTTAATTTTTAATACTATTCTATTATAAATTTACACAAGGGAGGGATGGATGCTAAAAAGGCATGTATTTTTATCTTTTTTATTGGTCTCTGCGGCTTATGCTTTAAATTTTAAGATAGTTGAGTTTAGTGATCCGCTTGGCAAAATAGACACCAAAAAAGGTGAGCTTAGGCTTGATGTAGGCATAGGAAGCGGAGGCTTTCATCTGCATGGTGACGCAAATAACGTCTTTTACACTGTTAGCGATAGGGGAGCTAATATTGATTGCAAAAGCGCAAATAAAATTTTAGGTGAAGAGATTTGCAAAAAGGGCAAAATTTTTCCGTTTCCAAATTTTTCTCCTACGATTTACAAGATAAAAATGCTTAAAAGCGGATATGAAATTCTTGAAAAAATTCCTTTAAAAACAGCAAGCGGTAAGCCTTTAAGCGGGATTTCAAATCCTGATACCGAAGCAGCCTTTATGGTCGATGGGTCAAAGATAAAAGATGACGTAAACGGGCTTGATATCGAGGCTGTAGTCGTTACGAAAAAGAGAGAATTTTACATAGCCGATGAGTATGGACCAAGCATAGCTTACGTTTCAAGCGACGGAAGGGTTTTGCAAAGGTGGGTTCCAAAAGGTGTGGCGGCGAGTTTAAACAAAGCCGACGCTGAGATAATTGAAAATTTGCCTGCTAAATTAAGACAAAGAGAGCTAAATAGAGGCTTTGAGGCTCTTGCTATAAGCCCTGATGAGAGCATCTTATATATGGTGCTTCAAAGTCCTTACGAGAGCGAGAAAAACTCAAGAGAAGTGGCTTTTTTGGCTATCGATATAAAAAGTAAAAAAGTAGTTGGCGAGTATATCTATAAGACTGATGAGTGGAGCAGTTTTAAAAAAGATATCAAAAAGAAGCCAAGAGAGCAAAACGATGTAAAGATAAGCGAGATGGCAAGTCTGCCAAATGGGGATTTAATAGTGCTTGAGCGAATTAGTAAGAGTACTAAATTTTATAAGATTGATATCAAAAACGCAAAAAAGGGCGAAATTTTATCAAAAGAGCTGATTTTTGATACGGATAGCTTGGATAAATTTCCAAGTAAGATAGAGTCTTTGATCATTGTTTCGAGCGATGAGTGGTATCTCATAAACGACAATGATTTTGGTATAGAGGGCGATAAGACTAAGATCGTAAGGGTTAAATTTTAAGCTTTAGGCTTGCAGCTTATAAAATTTACCTGCTATAATGCGTGAAATTTTATAAGGAGAAAATATGCCAAAAGACGCAAACGGAACAGAGTTAAATGCCGGAGATAACGTAACTTTGATTAAAGATTTAAAGGTAAAGGGCGCGGGAGCTACGCTCAAAAGAGGAACGATGGCGAAAAATATAAAGCTAACCGGAAACGATAAAGAGGTTGAGTGTAGGATCGATAAGATGGGCGTTATCGTGCTTAAGACTGAATTTTTAAAGAAGGCCTAAATCCGCATGGCTGGCTGATAAGTTCATTATCGACAAAGTGACCAAATTTGGCTTATGAAAGAGAGTCTTGGTTGTGAATTACGATGAATTTTTAAAAAAATTAACGCAATATCAAGAGCTTTACGATAAAGGACTTAAAAAACAAGCAAATGCTCATTTGCGCTCGTTTATGGTCAAATTTGACAAAGTAAATGGCGAGTTAAAGGATAAAATTTGGCTTGAATTTTGTCTAAATTTATACGACATCTGCGATTTTGCACATAAAATTTTAAAATCTCGCGGGAATGGCGAGCTACCTTATGAGATAAATTTACGCTTGCACGAGTATTTAGTGCGCAACACTCAAGAGGGTAAGATGCCACATTTGCGCTGGTTTTACGAGCTTGTGCATGATGAGGATGCGCTAAATAAAGCTTACGCACATGAGCTTTGCGACGAGCAGACGATCATGCTGGTGTTTAGTAGGCATATTTACAATCTTTACTGGTGGAGTCACCACCTGCCTGACAGCTGTCTATCGGATAAGAGTAGAATAGAAAACGAGATAGCCGCGTGCGAAAAGATGATTTTAAGGCATGATATAGATATTTTACAACGACGAGAGTTTGAATACTATAAAAAGCTTTATGAAATTTGGTTTTCTTACAACATCACAAAAGACGGAAATTTCGAAAAATTTTGTAATGATCGCGGGCTATCCTTTTATAAAGAAAAGATATATAGTTACGAATGAAAATTTAGAATTTGATCTTTACAAAGCGATATGTCGGATCAAATTTAAAGGTAAGCAGATTTTGTAAAATCCCAAATAGGCTTAAAAATGTAACAAAACTGCTTCCTCCGTAACTGTAAAATGGAAGCGGAACCCCTACTACAGGGGCAAATCCGATAGTCATCATTATATTTACGCTTACGTATATAAATATCAAAATTCCAATTCCCGTCGTCACCACTTGTGTAAAATAATCATCCTTAAGGCCGTAGTTTAGGCTAAGCAGATGAGCTATCAAAAGCCCGTAAAGTCCAAGCAGCCCAAACCCTCCTATAAAGCCAAATCGCTCTATCGTGTATGCAAATATAAAATCGCTCGTAGCGATAGGTAAAAATTTAAAGTGAGTTTGAGTCGCCTCATCTTTTGGCTTGCCCGTTAGCCCTCCGCTACCTATGGCGATGATGCTTTGCTTTACGTGATAACTTGACTCCTCGCTTAAAAAGTCGGTTATGCGCTTTTTTTGATAATCATGTAAGACGTTTTCGTAGATCAAAGGCGCTGAAATTCCGATAGCTACAAAGATAGTGATCCAAATTTTCTTATTTACGCCGATAACAAAAAGTATGGAGTATCCCACTATAAGCAGTATGAGCGCGGTGCCAAGATCCGGTTCTTTCATGATAAGAAAGGTTGGAAGCAGTATATAAAAGCTAAATATGATAAAGTCTTTTAGCCCGTAGCCGTTGATATCGGGCGGACGGTGCTTGATAAGATAAGCAAGCATAAGCAAAAAGGACGGCTTCATAATCTCGGAAGGCTGGACGGTAAAATGCACGAAAGGAATTTCAAGCCAGCGTTTCGCCCCAAGCTTTGTAACGCCAAACAGATCAACGCTTATTAAAAGTGCGATGCAAACCCAGTAAAACATCGGTATAACCCACTCGATCTTTCGTATGGGAAGTAGAAAAAAGAAACTAAAAGCTAAAAAACCGACCGCAAAATATACTATTTGCTTGCTTGCAAGTATGGCGTTTGCTTCGAGCACTAAAATATATGATAAAATTATAATAGGCAGTATCAAAACGGGCTGCACAAAATCAAAATGGGTTAAAATTCGCCTATCAAGTCTTATCAAAATTTGCCTTGTTTTTTGAGTGCGATTATAACACAAAAAGGTAATAGTTTGAACCAAACCATCGTCGTAGAGGCGCTTAATGAAAATGAACGCATAGATATTTTTCTTAGCCTCAAGCTTAAAATTTCAAGAAATCAAATTTTAAATTTAATCAAAAACGGCTGCATAAAGCTTAACTCAAAAGATCTAAATAAAGGCTCCATGAAGGTAAATTCAGGCGATGTCATCAAGGTTGAGTTTAAGAAATTTGAAAGTGAAAATTTAGAGTTTGAGGCTGATTTTGAAGTGCCTATCATCTATGAAGATAGCGATCTTATAGTTATAAACAAGCCTGCAAATTTAGTAGTGCACGGCGCTCCTAGCGTAAAAGAGCCTACTTTGGTGGATTGGCTCGGTAAAAAGGGGTTTTTGCTCTCTACCTTAAGCGGAGAGGGCAGAGCGGGCATAGTGCATAGACTTGATAAAGGAACTAGCGGAGTGATGGTGGTAGCTAAAAATAACCGAACTCACGCCGCGCTTTCGGCTCAACTTAGCGATAAATCAATGGGGCGAATTTATCTTGCGATTACCGATTTGCCGCTTAAAGATGCATGCGTCATCGAGCGAAAAATAGGCAGAAATCCAAACAACCGTCTGAAAAAGGCGATTGTAAAAGATGGCAGAGAGGCAAAGAGCGCATTTTTAAATTTACTTCAAAACCCAAATGCAAATTTGATAGCGGCTAAGCTTTTTACAGGCAGAACTCATCAGATCAGAGTTCATCTAGCAAGCATAAACCGTCATATTTTGGGCGATACTTTATACGGATTTAAGAGCGAAAATGATAAAATCAAACGAGTTATGCTCCATGCTTACGGGCTTTACTTCAAGCATCCTAGCACAGACGAGCATATGAGTTTTATAGCTCCTCTTTGGAGTGATTTTGAAGAAATTTTATTAAGTAAATTTGATAAGGGGATGATTGATGAAAAGATTGATTTTAAAGAGCTCTTTAGCGCTTTTAGCCGTTGTGATGGGTGGATGTATATCTCCTAGCGCTCCTACTCAGGTTAATGCGAGCTTGCCGACCGTTCAAAATTTAAAAACCATAAGCGATATGACCGAAATCGGCTTTGAATGGACTCCCACTCCAAGCCCTGATGTGGCGGGATATTATCTATATCGCTCAAATCCAAACGAAAACAGCGGCAAGATGAAGGTTGTAGCAGATATCAAAGATCGCTTTGCAAGCCACCATGTGGATTCAAACCTAGCTCCCGAGACGACATACTCTTATGAGATGAGAACGTATAATGCAAATAAGCAAATTTCAAACGCAGGAGTCATGATAAGCGCTAGCACCAAAGCTCTTATGGATTCCGTGCCGTTTGTTAGAGCTCTTACGAATTTACCCGAGCGCGTTAAGCTCATTTGGAGACCGCATCCGGATCTTCGCGTGGCCTCTTATATAGTCGAAAAAGCCGACATCGGCAAGGAAAATTGGCGCGCGATAGCCGAGGTTAAAGGTAGATTAAACGCCGAATATATCGACGATAGCGTAAAATCAGGCAGAGCTTATAAATATCGCGTTTTCGTAAAAACCAGCACGGGCACCGTCTCAAAACCAAGCGCGATAGTAGATTCTACCACCAAGCCGCTTCCTAGCGCGGTATCAAACATAAAAGCCAGCAACGACGTTCCTAAAAAGATCGTTTTAACTTGGGATAGCGTAGCAAGCGATGATTTTGGATATTATAAAATTTACAGCGCTTCAAATAAATTTTTACCATACACCTATCTAGCCAAAACCAAAACAAATAGCTATGAGGATTTGATTAACGAAAACGGCGCTACGAGATATTATAAAATTACCATAGTGGATAAAGACGGACTTGAGTCAAAGCGTCCAGAAGAGGCCATTGTGGGATCTACTTTGGCGGCGATAGATGCTCCTGTTATAACATCTATCGTGGCTGATAGCTCGGCGGTAAAACTTAGCTGGAACGGCTCTGAAAAATCAAGAAGCTACACCGTCATAAGAGAGGGCGGAGATAGCGGCGAGCAGAAATTTACCAACATAACGGATAGCGAATTTATCGATACAAACGTAGTTTACGGCTTAAAATATACATATAGAGTAATAGCGGTTGATGAGTATGGTATAAACTCCGATGCGTCTAAAAAAGTGTCGGTAAATATCGAATAATGCCCAATTTTATAGCTAAAAATTTAAAGCTTAATCCTCTTCCTTTTGGTGATGGGGATATCAAATTTGAGTGGGAAGCTAAGGGTAGAAACTCAAATTTGATCTATACGAAAAGCGGTGATGAAGAGTTTTTTATAACGGTTAAAAAACGCAACCAAGATGGTTTTGTCATAAAGGGCGAGAAGCTTACAAAACCCTCTAAAATAGGGCTTTTGCAACGTGCCTTGGTTAAATTTAAAGAGCTAAATTGCGATGAAATTTTAAGCGAAGCGATAGCGGTTAAAAAGACTCATCTGACTCAAAAATCTTCAGCTATAGTTAATATCGGTGAAATTTTAGAGATTTTAAAAGACTCTAAATTTGATAAAATTTTTATAGAGATAGGCTTTGGTTCGGGAAGGCACTTGCTATATCAAGCCGAAAATAACACGGATACGCTTATAGTCGGCATAGAGGTTTACAAGCCCTCTTTAGAGCAGGTTGCAAAGCTCGCTAGAAGCAAAAATTTAAGCAACATAGCGCTTATAAACACAGACGCAAGGCTGCTTCTCTCGCTTGTAAAATCAAATTTTATAGATAAAATTTTCCTTCACTTTCCCGTTCCTTGGGATGATGCGCCTCACAGAAGAGTTGTATCTGAAAAATTTATAAAAGAGTGCGAAAGAGTTCTTAAAAAAGGCGGCAAATTTGAGCTTAGAAGCGATTCAAGAGCCTATACCGACTATACGATAGAGCAAATTTTAAATTTGCCTAACGCAAAGCTTGATGTTTATAAAAACAGAGACTTAGCCGTTAGCAGCAAATATGAAGATAGATGGAAAAAACAGCTTAAGGATATCTATGACGCGATATTTGAGTGCGAATGTCAAAGCAACGAGCTTGAAGCTTTAGGCGAACTTGAGTTTAAGCATGGATATGACGTGCGAAAAATAGCTTTGAATTTTAAAAATTTTACTCTAAAAATGGATGATTGTTTTTTGCATTTGGAAGAGAAATTTGAGCTGCAAACTGGTGAAATTTTACTTCGTGTAGCGTTTGGAGCATTTGCTTCGCCTGAGCATTGTTATCTCTTGGTGGGCAAGGAAAAATGCGAATATTTTATAAAAAAACCGCTTGTTACAAAGGAAAATTTAAAGGCGCATATTGCACTAAAGGAGTATTTAGCAGATGCAAAAAATAATTAGCGCGAAAGATCTCTCTTTGGGTTATACTCAAAGCGAACTTGTAGTGCAAAATGTGAATTTCGAGATAGATATGAGCGACTTTGTTTTGATAACGGGCAAGAGCGGAAGCGGCAAATCAACCGTCATAAAGTCGCTTTACGGCGAGATCAAGCCCTATTCGGGATCGCTTGAAGTATGTCTAACGCAGATGCAAAACATAAAACAAGGCAGGCTAAACGAACTAAGAAAAAAGATAGGTATCATTTTTCAAAACTACCGCCTTATAAATGAATGGAGCGTTGAAAAAAACGTTATGTTGCCGCTTATGATAAAAGGGCTTTCTCACAACGTCTGCAAAAACCAAGCCCAAAAGCTGTTAAAGCATGTAAATTTACTTCATAAATCGCACAAATACCCGCTTGAACTAAGCGGAGGCGAGCAGCAAAGAGTTGCGATGGCAAGAGCTTTAGCACACAATCCCCATCTGCTTTTATGCGATGAGCCGACGGGAAATTTGGATGATTATTCAAGCGATGTTATATGGTCGCTTTTAAAGTCGGCGAAGGAGTTTTTAGGCACTTGCGTAGTGGTTGTGACGCATAAAATTCCGGCTACTTTGCGCATACCTTATCGTCATTTTGTGATAGAAAGCGGAGGCATGCATGAGATCGCTTAAAAACCATTTCGGCGTTATTTTTCCGCTTGTCGCTCTGCTTTTTTCCATGCAGTTTATAACTCTTACTGAAAATACGATAAAAGATTACGAGAGGCTTATGAATAACGATTACAGTATCATAATCGTAAGTTCAAAAGAGCTTGACGATGCTATGATAAAACCCATAGTAAATACATTCGCTTCTCTTGAAACGCTAAGCTCAAAGTCCGTTCTTGATAGGCTTTCAAAGGATGTGTCTGCTAAAAATATCTCCGCCCTTCAAGAGGCTTTGCCGAAATTTTATTCGCTTAAGCTAAACAGCTTTCCAAGCACGAGCTATATGAATGAGATAAGAGATAAGGTCTTAAAGCTTGATGGCGTAAGCAGAGTTGAGACGTTTTCAAAAACTCACGATAAAATTTATAAAATTCTTCAGCTTATTAAAAAGATATCTCAAATTTTTTCCGTCTTAATCCTTGTCGTAGGGCTTATGCTTTTGTTTAAACAGATGAGAATTTGGCTTTACGAACACAAAGAAAGAATCGATATCATGACGCTTTTTGGCGCCTCTTTTTGGATAAAATCGGGAGTTTTGTATAAGATCGCGGTTATTGATTCGTTCATAGCTACGGTTATTGTGGTTGCGGTTTATTACATGCTTCCTGATTTTGAAGCGGTAAATACCATGGTAAGAGATCTAGGCGTTAAACTTCCCCAAATCGATATCATAAACGATACGGCAACACTTCTTGGAGTATCGTTATTGCTCAGCGCTGCTGCCGTAAGTCTGGTGATGAGACAAGCCAAAAAAGAGAGTTTATGAGAATTTTTGTTTTTTTTATGGTTTGTTTTTCGCTTTCGTTTTGCGCCACTACAAATGAAAAGATTAAGGTGCAAACATCTTCTTTGGAAATTTCAAAGCAGATAGAAAATCAGCTTAATAAAAAGCTTGACGATCTTGCAAAAGATATAGTTTCGGGCGAAAATGCCGTCAAAGAGAGCGATAAAAAGATGAAAGAGGTTATCGCTCAAATAGCTCAGCTTGAAAAAAACGCAATTGCCGCCAATAGCGAACTAAGAACGCTCATAGAGCAAAACCGCGAGCTTTTGGAAAATCAAAAAAATATGGAACAAAGTATGATACGCATCATAGCCGATCACTTTGCTTTTGATCTCATTACTCCAAAGGATTACGAGGATAGCAACGAAAGCGTTATCGCAACTGAAATTTTGTCAAAATTAAACGGCGTGCTTAAAGAGGATTTTAAAAATTTGGCAAAAGACTACGATAAGACGCTAAATTTGATAAAAACTCAAAACGAGAAGATAGAGAGTATAAAATCAAATTTGACCGGATATAAAGAAAAGCAAGCGGAATTAGCCTCTTTACAAGACGCTCAAGCAAAGACTTTGGCGAGTTTAAAAAAGGATAAAAACAACTATTCAAAACAGCTTTCAATGATTCATAAGGAGCAAAAAGCTATCAGAAAGACGCTTGAAGAGCTTAAGATATTAGCCAGACAAGAGAGTGAGGCGGCTAAAAAAGAGGCTGAGAAAAAGGCTAAAGAGGCCGCTAAAAAATCAAAAGGCAAAAAAGAAAGCTCTGACGGCAGCACTCAAATAGTGATAAATAAAACTACGCCGGATGATAGCGATGTAAAGCAGATCGGATCAAGCTACCAAGCAAGCAAGGTAAAAAAATACAGCGGTCAAAAGACCATAGCTCCGCTTGATAGCTTTACGGTAAAGCAAAATTTCGGTAATTACATAGACCCGATCTACAATATCAAAATTTTTAACGAATCGGTAATACTTAGCTCAAATTCTCCAAACGCTAAAGTTAAAAGCGTGCTAAGCGGCAAAGTGGTCTTTGCTAAAGATACCGCGATGCTTAATAAAGTAGTCATCATCGAAAATTCGGACGGAATTCATACTATTTACGCCCATCTTAGTCAAATCGCTCCTACGATAAAAGTCGGCTCAAAAGTGCCAAGAGGCTATGTCATAGGACGAGTCGCAAGAGATCTCACGTTTGAAGTAACCCAGAAAAACTACCATATAAATCCGCTTGAAATGATAAGCCTTAAATAGCCTCCTATTATTAAAATTAGTAAAATTTAAACACATTTTGGATAAAATGCCTAAATTTTAAGGAGATTTTATGGAGCGTAAGAAGCGAGTTTTGGTTAAATTTTCAGGTGAGGCGTTAGCGGGAGAGAGCGGATTTGGTATAGATAATGCGATTTTAAAATTTATCGCCAAACAGATTAAAGAGCTTGTAGAAAACGGCGTAGAAGTCGGCATCGTCATAGGCGGAGGCAATATCATAAGAGGCGTAAGCGCCGCAAAAGACGGCATCATCAAGCGCACAAGCGGCGATCATATGGGTATGCTTGCAACCGTTATAAACTCAATCGCTATGAGAGAGGCTCTTGAAAAAGCGGGACTTATAGTTCGCGTGCAAAGCGCAATTAAGATGGAAGCGATTTGCGAGACTTTTATCGTAGGACGCGCACAAAGACATCTTGAAAAAGGACGCGTGGTAATCTTTGCCGCAGGAACGGGAAATCCTTTCTTTACAACAGATACGGCGGCAACTTTAAGAGCTATCGAGATCGATGCGGATATGATCATAAAAGCCACTAAAGTTGATGGGGTTTATGACAAGGATCCTAAGAAATTTGAAGATGCGAAACTGCTAAGAGAGCTTACTTACGAACTGGCTATGAACGATAACATCAAGGTTATGGACGATACGGCTATCGCGCTTGCTAAAGATAATAAACTACCGATTTTAGTCTGCAATATGTTTAAAGACGGAAATTTATTAAGCATTATAAACGGCGATGACTCGGCATTTTGTTCGGTAGTTAAAAACTAAATTTAAGGAGAGAATATGAGATTAGAAGAGGTAGCCGCAAGAGCGTTAAAAACAGTAGGAAACGATAGGTATAAACTTTCTTTGATAGTGGCGAAACGTGCCGAAGCTCTAGCCGGGGGCGCTAAAAGCTTGCTTGATAGAGATGTAAGCAAGATGAAATTTGCAGATATCGCGCTTTGCGAGATAGCCGAGGGTAAAATCGGCTTAGAGGGCATAGTTGAAGAGACAAAATAACGGACTTTTTTTAGAGCAACTCGTTGAAAGTATAGTAGCTTGTAGAGATGTTACAAGAGCCAAGGAAATTCTAGGCTCTTTGTTTGAAATAACTCCAAACGTTGAAAAGGCGATTTATTGGTGTGTAAGCTTTCATGCGGGACAGTTTAGAAAAAGTGGAGAGCCATACGCCATACATCCCATTTTGGTAGCCTCTATCGTAGCGCATATGGGCGGAGATGAGAACATGATCGTCTCTGCCTTGCTTCATGACGTGGTTGAAGATACGGAGTGCTCGACCGAAAATTTAAGAGAGGAATTCGGCGAAGAGGTCGCAAAGCTGGTCGAGGGGCTAACTAAGATCGTTGCGATTAGAGAAGATAAGCTTGCAAGTTCTGATTCTAACGAGAGGCTTGCTGCTTCGGCGATGACTTTTCGCAAGATGCTTTTAGTCTCCATCGAAGATGTGCGAGTGCTTGTTATCAAGCTTTGCGATAGACTGCATAATATGCTAACTCTTGATGCGCTAAGACCCGATAAGCAAAAAAGAATCGCCGAAGAAACACTTATGGTTTACGCTCCGATCGCGCATAGACTTGGAATTTCTTCGATTAAAAATTTGCTTGAGGATTTAAGCTTTAAATACGCGCTTGCGCAAGAGTATAAAAAGATAGATGATTATATCATCGAGCATAAGCAACAACTTCAGCTTAAGCTAAATTCATTTATCGACAAGCTTAGTCAAATTTTGCTGCAAAACGGCTTTACGGAAAGCGACTTTGAGATACAAAAGCGCGTTAAACATCACTACTCGATATATCTAAAAATGCAAAGAAAAGGCATTTCCATAGAGGAGGTATTAGACCTCTTGGCGGCTAGAATTTTGGTTAAGCAGCCAAGGGATTGTTATCTTGCGCTTGGAAGTTTGCATATAAATTTTAATCCTCTTATCTCAAGATTTAAGGATTATATCGCGCTTCCTAAGCAAAACGGTTACCAGACTATCCACACTACGATTTTTGATAATAAAAGCATATTTGAAGTTCAAATTCGCACTTTTGATATGCATAAAACCGCAGAATACGGAGTTGCCGCGCACTGGAAATATAAAAACGGAGGATTTTTAAATCCAAAGCTTGATTGGCTAAGCGATATCGGCATGCAAAACGAGAGCGAAAACAACCCCGAAGAGCTTTATGAATACGCAAAAGATAGCCTTTATGTAGAAGATATCGCGGTGTATTCGCCAAAAGGAGATATATTTACTTTGCCGCGCGGAGCTACGGCGCTTGATTATGCTTATGAGATTCACACGGAGATCGGACTTCACGCAAAAGAGGCTTATATAAACCGCATGAGAGTACCACTTCTAACCGAGCTTAAAAACGGCGATATCGTAAATATCGTAACTGGAGATGAGCCAAAGTATCGCTGTTCGTGGCTTAACAGCGTAAAAACGGGGAAAGCGCGCGCGACCATAAGATCGCTTTGCAAGCAAAAGATAAAAGATATAAATAACCTCGTCGCGCTTGAAATTTTAAGCGGAATTTTCGGCGTTTCGACAAATAGAATTTTAGTTTGGTTAGAAAGCGAAAAGCTGACTAAGAAAATTTTTAAAGCCGCTTACGATTCGGTCTATTTGCAAGATGTGGTAAATGCGCTTAAAAAATATATCAGAAAGGATCGCCCGTTTGCTCTTAGGCTAACGGATAAATATCTGGTTAGAAAGCAAAAATTCGATCATATCGTGATATATTCAAACCACAAGATAAACACCGTGGAATTTGACTACTGCTGCAATCCAAAAAGAGGCGATGACATCCTTGGCTTTAGAAGCGGCTCTCACGTAACCGTTCATCACAAGCTTTGCGAGCGAGCGATGAAGCTGGCCGAAGAAAAAAACGAGATGATATTTGTAAAGTGGACGCGCAACGCTCCTCATAGATACAAGATCATCTTAAGTCTTGAAAATCGTCGCGGATCGTTGGCTGAATTTTTAACCTATCTTGCTAGAATGCAGGTTGATTTGGCTACGATAACGCTTTTAGAAACGCACGACGCTACGGCGGATCTCTTTGATCTTACGGTAGAAATCGGCGAAAATTTGGATATGGCGGAGATTAAAGAGCGATTAAAAGATCGCTATAAGATAATGGAATTTATATCGCTTGACGATGCGTATCATCATAGTTAAGGAGAGGGGATGCAAGATAAAATATCAAAGATAATAGACGAGATAAAAAAGGGCGTTGCGGAGATAATCGGCGAAGAGCAAGTCGTAAATTTGGTTAAAAATTACTACGAAAAGGGCGAAAATTTTTACGTTAAAGCGGGCTTTGATCCGACCGCTCCGGATTTGCACTTAGGACATACCGTAGTGCTTCAAAAGATGGCGCTTCTTCAAAAACACGGCGCGATAGTGCAGTTTTTAATAGGCGATTTTACGGGGCAAATCGGCGATCCTACGGGCAAAAGCGAGACTAGAAAAAAGCTTGATAAAGAGACTGTCGCTAAAAATGCCAAGACTTACGAAGAGCAGGTTTTTAAAATTTTAGATCCTAAAAAAACGGTGATAATGTTTAACTCAAAATGGCTTAACGAGCTTGGCTCAGCCGGCATAGTCGAGCTTACAAGCACGTTTCCGGTAGCTAGAATGCTTGAAAGAGATGATTTTGAAAAGCGATTTAAAAGCGGAGCTTCGATATCCATAAGCGAATTTTTATATCCGCTTCTTCAAGGATACGATAGCGTCGCGATGAATTGCGATATCGAAATGGGCGGAACGGATCAGAAATTTAACCTCCTAATGGGACGCACGTTGCAGCGAATTTATAATGTCGGCAAAGAGCAAGCCGTCATCATGATGCCTTTGCTTGAGGGGCTTGACGGGGTTAATAAGATGAGTAAAAGCCTTAAAAACTACATCGGCGTAACCGATAACGCAAACGATATGTTCGGCAAAATTTTAAGCGTTAGCGATGAGCTGATGTGGAGGTATTACGAGCTTTTAAGCGATAAGAGCCTAGAGGAGATAGAAAAGCTTAGATCTGACGTTAAAAGCGGCAAGGCGCATCCAAAGGCGGTAAAAGAGGCTCTTGCGCTTGAGATCACGGCACGCTATCACGGCAAAGGGCAAGCCGACGAGGCAAAGGCTGAATTTGACAGGGTGCATTCGCAAAATCAAATTCCAACCGAGCTTGAAGAGTTTAGTTTAAGGGCTCCGGTTTGGATAGTGGAGGCGCTGGCTCATTGCAAACTAAGTTCTACAAATTCGCAAGCAAGGCGCGATATAGCCGCAAATGCCGTAAGCGTAAATCAGGAAAAAATAGGTGATGAGCAGATGAAACTTGAAGCCGGAGAGTATGTTTTGCAAGTCGGCAAGAGAAAATTTGCAAAACTAAAGGTAATCTAATGGAATTTAATTCAATCAAAATCGGAAAATACGAGATAAAATATCCGATAATCCAAGGCGGAATGGGGCTTGGCATAAGCTGGGACAGGCTTGCGGGAAACGTAAGCTTAGAAGGCGGGCTTGGAGTGATAAGCTCGGTTGGAACGGGATATTATGAAAACAGGACGCACATCACAAAAGAGCTAAATTCTAAGCCTTTGGGAAGCGAGAATTTTTATTCAAGAGAGGGACTAAAGGCAGTTATCGATAATGCGCGTAAAATTTGCGGAAATTTACCGCTTGGTATAAACGTGCTTTGCGCCAGTAACGACTATGCGCGTATCGTAAAAGATGCCTGCGAACACGGCATAAACGTTATCATAAGCGGGGCGGGACTTCCTACGAATTTGCCCGAATTTACGCAAAATTTTAAAGATGTGGCGCTTGTGCCTATAGTATCTTCTGCTAAAGCTCTTAAGATAATCTGTAAACGCTGGAGTATGAGATATGACCGTTTGCCAGATGCGGTCGTGCTTGAAGGACCTTTAAGCGGGGGACATCAAGGTTTTACATACGAGCAGTGTTTGGACCCTGAATACCGGCTTGAAAATTTAATAAAACCCGTAAAAGAAGAGATTAAAGAGTGGGGGGATTTCCCGTTGATAGCTGCGGGAGGAATTTGGGACAATAGCGATATAAAAAGAGTCATGGCGCTTGGCGCAAACGGAGTGCAGATGGGAACTAGGTTTATAGGAACTTATGAGTGCGACGCAAGCGAGGGTTTTAAAGATGTCTTGCTAAACGCTAAAAAAGAAGATATCGAGCTTATAAAAAGTCCCGTGGGATATCCCGCCAGAGGAGTTAGGACAAATCTTATAAATTTAGTCGATCAAAAGGCTGGTCCAAAGATAAGCTGTATAAGCAACTGCGTGGCTCCTTGTCAAAGAGGAAAAGAGGCGAAAGAGGTGGGTTACTGTATAGCCGATAGGCTTTTTGACGCATTTTCGGGGCGCAAAGAGACGGGGCTGTTTTTTACGGGCGCTAACGGATATAAACTAACCGAAATAATAAGCGTAAAGAGGCTTTTTGCAAAACTTTTACATGGCGAAGATAGGTAAAATTTTACTACTGCTACTCTTGATCGTCGGTTTTGTATATGCCGATAGCGCAAGGCTTAAGAAATTTGACCAAGCCTTTGCGGGAGGGAGTAAAAAGGTCAAGCTAGAGCTTCATCACGACATGAAGAGCCTTTATGTAAAATCGATTATAGACAATGACATCAAAACAAAGGTTGAGGCTCTAAAGAGGTTGATTGAAAGCTCAAAAGCGCTGAGCCTTGACGCTACCGTTTACGAAAAAGAGCTTGCTACGATAAATCAAGGCAAAAACATCGGACAGTCGGATGTCAAAAACATAAAGTCATCTAGTAAAAAGAGCTCAAAAAAGGAGATTAAAGACGAAGAAGAGACCATTATCGTAGCCAAAAGCGCCGATAAAAAATCTCCTCTTAAAATTCTCTCTATAGTTAAAAACGAAGATAGTTTTGAGATTAAATTTAACCAACCTCTTCATCCAAGCGACGTAAAGCATATCAGGCTGCATACCGAAGGTATGTTTAGAAACGTATATGATTTCAGGGGAGTTTGGACGAGTAAATCGCATACTTTTAAGAATATGCTTTCAGAGGAAGTTAGGGTAAGTCAGTTTGACAAAAATACGATTAGGGTAGTGTTTTCTAACAAAAAAGAGCAAAAACTTGACTTTTATATAGATGAAACTTCGATCCATTTTATAATGGCGGGACAAAAAAAGCCTGCGCCTAAATTGGCTAAAAAAGAGGATAAAAAGAGTTCAAAGCAGGTTAAAAACGAGCAAAGCCAAAGCTTAGGCGCAATACCTCTTAAAAAAACAGGAGGTAAAACTATCGTGCTTGACGCAGGACACGGCGGAGATGACCCGGGCGCGATAAACGGCAAGTTAAAAGAGAAAAATATCGTCTTAAGTATAGCTCTTAAGGCGGGGGATGAGCTTAAAAAGCGTGGATATAAGGTGTATTATACCCGCACGAAGGATAAATTTATAAACCTTAGAAGCAGAACAAAGCTTGCAAACGATAAATTTGCCGATCTTTTCATATCCGTGCATGCTAATGCCGCGCCAAATAAGCAAAAAGGCGCCGTCATGCAAGGTATCGAGACCTTTTTTCTCTCTCCTGCAAGAAGTGAGCGCAGTAAAAACGTAGCCGCGCTTGAAAATAAGTCGGATATCGAAGAGATGAATTTCTTCTCCAAGCAGACATTTTTAAATTTCTTAAATAGAGAAAAGATCATCGCTTCAAACAAGCTTGCCATAGACATTCAGCGCGAAGTTTTAGCTCGCACGAAAAAGATAAATTCAAAGGTCGTAGACGGCGGAGTAAGAGAGGCTCCGTTTTGGGTCTTAGTGGGTGCGCTCATGCCTGCGGTTTTGCTTGAGGTCGGTTACATCTCGCATCCTGATGAAGGCAAACTCATAGGCAAGTCAAACTACCAAGAAGCGATCGCTA
>JAUNLC010000012.1:22832-50014 GCA_030532465.1 Campylobacter sp.
CATCCTGATGAAGGCAAACTCATAGGCAAGTCAAACTACCAAGAAGCGATCGCTAAGGGCATCGCCGACGGCGTTGACGTATATTTTGCAAATCAACGATGAAAACGGCTAAAATTTCCTTTAGAGACGGCATTGCCTATAGCGAAGATTTTAACGATACTTACTTTAGTATAGATGATCCTTTGGGCGAGAGCAAATATGTATTTGTTAGCGCGATTGATGAAATTTGGGATAATAAAAATAGATTTATCATCGCCGAAGCGGGCTTTGGAGCGGGGCTAAATTTTTTAACCGCTTTTAATAAATTTAAACATAGCGATAAATTTCTGCACTACGTAAGTATCGAGGCAAATCCGATTGCCAAAGAGGATTTGGTTAAAATTTATGAAAATTTGGGCGTTTTAAATGAGCTTTCAAACGAGCTTATAAAAAACTATCCGCCTCTTGTGCGCGGATTTCATAGGCTAAATTTTGTAAATTCACGCATCACGCTTGATCTATGTTTTGGCGATATAAATGAAATTTTGCCCGAGCTTGATTTTAAAGCCGATATCTGGTTTATGGACGGATTTGCGCCTAGTAAAAACTTGGATATGTGGAGCGATGAGGTCTTTAAAGAGGTTGCAAATTTAAGTAAAACGGGCGCGCTTCTTCGCACATATTCAAGCGCAAGAGCGGTTAAAGACGCGCTTATTGCAAATAATTTTGAAGTTAGTTTAATTAAAGGTTTTGCTAGAAAGCGCGAGATGATAAGCGCTAAGTTTATAAGCAAAAATAGTATCGTTAAAAATCCATGGTTTAGTAGATTTGATACGCAAAGCGGCAATCAAGCCCCAAAAAGCGCGCTTATAATAGGCGGCGGAGTAGCGGGTTGCGTTAGCGCTTATAAGTTAGCTGAGCTTGGCATAAAGGTTACGATAGCCGAAAAGTGCGAAGATATAGCGACAAACGGCTCGGGTAATCACTGCGGAATTTTGATGCCTCTTATTACAAAGCCTGATGTCGAGCTTGGCAGGATGCATATGAATGCCTTTTTACAAGCGATTAGATTTTATAAAAAGACTATGAATGAGGAAGAGTGCGAATTTTGCGGCGCGATAGACTATGCGCATGAAGATAAGCTGCTTGAGCGTCTTTTAAGATGGCGGGAATTTGACGATGAAAACGGAGTTTTTGAGATAAATTTAAATAGTGCTTTTTATCCTAGCGCCTTTATAAAAGACGGGGCAAGGGCTAGACCGCGCAAGATGTGTAAAAAGGTGAGCGAGAGCGCTGATATCTTGCTTGGATACGAGTTTGAGAGCTATGAAATTTTGGCGGATAATAAAATATCGGCGAAATTTAAAAATGGAAAAACCGTAACCGCCGATATGCTTATCTTGGCTCTTGGTAGCGACAGCATGGAGTTTTTCTCAAATTTTGATATGCAACTTAGCTTTGTTCGCGGGCAGGTTACGCACATAAAAGAGACCGTAAAGACAAATTTGGCTTTTAGTGCAAAAGGGTATGTCTGCCCCGAGGTTGATGGGGTGCAGGTCGTAGGCGCAACCTATGATAGAAATTTAAAACTAGATAAGCCAAGAAGTAGCGACGATGAGAAAAATTTAGCCGACGTAAAAGAGTTTTTAGACGGCAAAGAGCCTGAGATTTTAGGCTCTAAAGTGGGCTATAGAAGCTATAGCGGAGATAGGTTTCCGATTATAGGAAGGCTACATGATGAAAAGTTTTATAAAGATAGCTACAAAGCCCTTCTTTGGACGAAAAATAGAGGCGAAAATTTAAACGCCAAATATATCCCAAACGTCTATATAAACACGGCTCACGGCTCGCGCGGACTATGCACCGCCGTGCTTGGGGCAGAGCTTATCTGCGATCTTGTGTTTGATCGACCGTTATGTATAGAAAAGAGCCTGTTTGACGCGCTTCATCCCGCTAGATTTTTGATACGAAAGCTTAAAAAGGGCATTAAGTAGCTTTTTAAAATTTAAACGCAAATTTTTAGTGCAAATTAATTAGTATTAGCTATATTTATCGCTACTTATAAAATAACTCGTTATAATAAATCCATGAAAAAGCTTTTTATCCTTACTCTTATAATCATATTTTTTACCGCTTTTATCTACATGTTTAAGCCGTCAAATCAAACTTATGGTTTGTCGGGTTCGGCGCGAGCGATATTTTGGCTATCGATTTTATATATAATTTATCTAAGCGATCCGGACAATATAAAAAGTATGATAAATTTCTTTTACAATAACAATCTTGCGTTTTGTATTCTTATTTTGTGTGATTGTTGTTTGATTTATCTGCAATTTGCTTTGTGAGTTAAATAGGCCTAAAAATTTAATTCTTTCAAGCCTATTTAAACTCACAAATTCTAATTAGTAAAATTTACTACGACCGGTACAAGCTGCGGAAATATGTGAACTACAATCCAAGTTATAAAGCTTGCTAAAACTATGAAAATAAGCGAGTATTTAAGCGTAAATTTTAGCACCTCGCTCTCTCGTCCTGCCATACCGACGGCCGCGCACGCTACGGCTATGCTTTGAGGACTGATGATTTTACCCACTACTCCGCCTACCGTATTTGCCGCAAGAAATATGACATCAGGCACGCTTAATTGGTTTGCCGTTACCTGCTGAAGGGTGCCAAAAAGTAGATTTGCGCTGGTAACCGAACCCGTTAAAAACACGCCAAGCCAGCCTATCACGGGCGAAAAAAGGCTAAATGCGTTGCCCGTGCTTGAAAAGGCAAGCCCCATAGTCGCGGCTTGACCGCTGTATTTTGCTATATAGGCGTAAGAGACGATAAGCCCTATGGTGATAATAGGCATTATCATCTCTTTAACGGCCTCTATGGCGGAGTCTTTTACTACCTTAAATTTGATCCTAAGCGTAAGTATCGTTAGGGTTGCCGCTAGCAGTATCGCCGTGCCCGTAGCTTTTATGATAGCCCAGCTATAAACCGCCGATATGGCCTGCTCGCCATCTACTATAGGCGCTGTTTGCACCACTTCGTTGTGTAAATTTGGCACTTCAAATTTGATGTCGGCAAATCTCATCACGCTTTTAAATATGTCTAAATTCCAGATCACGATAGCGATGATGACAAAGATAAAAGGCAGCCACGCCTTTAAAATTTGCTCGAAGCTAAGTTTCGTTTGTGTAAAATCCTCCTTGCCGTCAAGCCTAAAAATGTTTTTTATCTTAAAGAGATTGATGGCAACCGATAGCATAAAGATAGATACGATAGCCGATGTTATATTTACAAGCTCCGGGCCTAAAAATTTAGCCGTTGCGTATTGCGTTAGGGTATAGCTAGCCGCAACTACGATAACGTGAGGCAAAACGTCTTTGATGCGTTTAAACCCGCCCACTAAAAAAACCAGAAAAAACGGAACCAGAAAGGTTATGGGAGGAAGCATTCTAGCTACCATGGTCGATATGAGAGTCTGATCTAAATTTACGGTTCCCGCTAGTGCGGTTATGGGTATACCGACCGCTCCAAATGCCGCACCCGCAGTGTTTGCCACCATGCTAAGTCCGGCCGCGCTTAGAGGTTTTAGTCCAAGACCCATTAAAAGCGCGGCGCATATCGCAACCGGAGCGCCAAATCCTATGGCTCCTTCTAAAAACGAACCGAAACAAAAGGCTATTAGCATGACTTGAATTCTGTGATCGGGAGATATAATCATGATGCTGGATTTTAACGTCTCGAAATATCCCGATTTAACGCTAAGCTTATAAAGAAAAATCGCACATAAGATGATCCATGCGATAGGCCAAAGTCCGTATAAAAAGCCGTAGACAAAACTCATCGCGACTATCATAAGAGGCATTTTATAAAACAAAACAGCTACCAAAACGCTCGCAGCTACCGTTAAAAATGCCGCTACATAGCCTTTTAGTTTAAAAACAACAAGAGAGAGCAAAAATACAAATATCGGTAGAGCCGCAATAGCCGCACTAAGCCATAAATTTGAAGCAGGATCGTAGTTTTGCATAAAGTAATTTTGCATTTTATCCTCCTAGTCTTAGTTTAAACTCTTAAATTTGACTGCAACTATGCGTATTAGCCCCGCAATATAGGCGTAGGATAGGTGCCCGGTATTAAGATATCGCTTGTTACGTTTTGGATATTTCGGTGTCCTGAAAATGCCATAGTGGTATCCATCTCATCGTATAAAATTTGAAGCGCTCTTGTAACCCCGTCCTCTCCGTATGCGCCAAGCCCGTAAACCGGCGCTCTTCCAAGCATCACGCCCCTTGCTCCCATAGCCCAAGCCTTTAGCATATCTTGCCCGCTGTAAAATCCGCTATCTATCCACACCTCCGTCTTGTCTGCAACCGCAGAAACGATATCGGGAAGCGCTTTTATAGAAGAGATCGTATCGTCCATTTGGCGTCCGCCGTGATTTGAAACGATGATCGCATCGGCTCCGTGCTTAACGGCATCTTCCGCATCTTCAGGCAGCATTATGCCCTTTAATATAAGCTTTCCGCCCCATAAATTTTTAATCTCCTCTATATCGCTCCAGTTTAAGCTAGGATCAAACTGCTCTTTAGTCCAAGAGCTAAGCGAGCTCAGGTCGCTTACGTTTTTAGCGTGTCCTGCGATATTTCTAAATGTCCAACGCCTGTTTTTAAGATATCTTAGCCCCCATGGAATTTTGGTGCTTAAATTTATCAAATTCGGTATGGTAAATTTCGGCGGAGTGGAAAGTCCGTTTTTGATATCGCGATGTCTATTTCCAAGCACCTGCAGATCAACGGTTACCATTAAGGCGGAGCATTTTGCATCTTTTGCTCTTCTTATTAGATCTTTCATAAAATCCCTATCGCGCATCACATAAAGCTGAAACCAAAACGGCTCAATGCCAGCCTCCACAAGATCTTCAATCGAGCAAATAGACATCGTAGAAAGCGTAAAAGGTATGCCAAATTTCTGCGCGGCTCTAGCCATATGTATCTCTCCGTCCGCCCACATCATACCCATAAATCCTACCGGCGCGGTCATGGCGGGGAATTTGGCCGTTTTGCCAAGCAGTTTGGTTTCAAGCGTTCTGTTTGCCATGTCGACTAAGATTTTTTGCTTGAATTTTATGGGTTTGAAATCGCTGTGGTTTTCATGATATGTCCTTTGCGTCCAAGAGCCCGTATCTACGTATTCGTAGAACATTTTTGGAACGTTGCGGTAGCAAACCTGCCTAAGATCTTCTATGTTAGTCATAAGAGTTAAGTCTCGCATGATTTTATCCTTTTAAAGAATTTTGTATAACTTAAACTATATCTTATAAGCTTTTACTTTAAGAAACTAAAAATCATTATCATAAAACTATTTATATTATCTCTCGTTATAACTTTTTAAATAATAAATTCGTTGCCATAATTTATATTTTAAAGAATGGAATTTTAAATGTATAGTATTTTATATTTTACTTGTTTAAATTTTTATTAAGCTCTCATAAGACCGATATAAGGCAAATTTCGTATATAAAATCAGGAAATAATTAGACTGTTATTTAAGCGCTATATTTATATATTTTGGTTTATTTGTAAAATTTATTTTGTCGTGTTGGAGTCGCTTGCTTTTTTATCTTGCAACTTCTTTGACAATCCTCCGTAGTTTTGGCTTTTTCCACCGTGCATGTCGATTTTACCCTTTTCTTTTTGAAAGGCAAAAAGAGTAGTTAAAACAAGTAAAATAGCAAAAAACGCTTTCAAATTTTATCCTTAAATTTATGATTAAGCCCCAAATTTAGGGGCTTATATTATTTATAGCTTTTTATCGCTTTATCCAAAATCTCTTTTGCGGTATCGGCGCACTTAAACTCTTTTACCTTTACCCATTTATTAGGCTCAAGCATTTTGTAAGTCTCAAAGAAATTTTTGATCTTGTTTAGCATCGCCTCAGGAAGATCTTTGTAGCTTTTTATAGCGTCATATCTTGGATCGATTTTGCTAACGGGAACCGCAAGCAGTTTTTCATCCATGCCAGCTTCATCTTCCATCACAAGCACGCCTATTAATCGGCACGGTATGACGCTGCCCGCTTGTAAAGGGTATTCGTTAAGCACCAAGATATCGGCAGGATCGCCGTCTTCTGCTAATGTGTTTGGCACAAATCCGTAGTTTGCGGGATAAAACATCGCCGAATAAAGCACGCGATCGACGAAAATCGCACCGCTATCCTTGCAAATTTCATATTTGATATTTGAGCCGTATGGGATCTCGATAACGGCATTGATCTTATCAGGGTTTGAACCCGCTTTGATTTTTGATATATCCATGTTTGCTCCTTATTTTATGTGAGTGTGATTATACTTATTTGCGGCTTTTATTTAAGTTAAATTTGAGTTAAAAGACGGCTACCGTTTGATAGCCGCCAGGGTAAAATTTGTAGCGTTTTAGCGTTATTTTATGATCTCAACGGATTTTACGTCTATCGTTGTTTTGGTTAAGTCTTTATCGACTTTGCCCGTAATTCTGATCATAGTATTTTCATCTACGCTTACGCCTTTCCAGACGTGGTTATCTATCTCAACCTCAACGGTATCTCCGCTTTTTCCTACAAATTCGTAGTGTTCGGCTTTGATTTGAGATTTGATCTTGCCTTCAAGTATTACAGGCGCATCATCTTTTAAGCTTAGCGCCTCTTTTACGCTCATTAAAGTCGCACTTCCTTTGCCTGTAAAACCACCTTGATTTTGTGTCGCGTTGCTTGAAGTAAATCCTCCGCTAGCCAAAACAGAGCTGGCTAGAAGTGCCGAAATTGTAAGTTTTTTAAACATTTTGTATCCTTTTAAATATATAAATTTTAGACTTTTTGTTAAAGTCGCCTTCTGTCTTTATGTTTTATCCTAAATTGAGCGGAATTATAATTTGAATTTGTTAATTAAAGGTTAAGGATTAAAAGAGTTGTTTTAGGTAGAAATTTTGCCGCAGTTATCGCTATTTGTTAGCTGCGGCAAAATAAAATTTAAGCCAAATTTACAAAAGCGAATTGATTAAATTTCTCATATCGCTTACGATCTCATCGATCGTTCTTTCGCCGTTTATCTCGTGAAGCAAATTTTTAGCTTCGTAAAATTCGCGGATCGCGCCGATTGGCTCAAGATACACTTTCATTCTGTTGTTAAATACTTCGTTATTATCATCAGCCCCTCTTGCACGCCCAAGCACGCGCTCTCTAGCCACATCTTCGCCGACCGCTACTTCGATAACTCCTTTTAGCGCGATCTCGTTTTGAGCCGATAAAACCTTGTCTAGCTCGCTCATCTGCTCAACGCTTCTAGGGTATCCGTCAAGCACGACATTTGGGGTTTTTGAACTTTTTATAGCGCTTATTATCGCATTTACGACAACTTCAAGCGGGACTAAATTTCCTTTTGAGATATAGCTGTCTATCAGTTTTCCAAGCTCGCTTCCGCTTGCAACTTCTGCGCGAAGCAAGTCTCCCGTGGAGTAGTGAGTAAAGCTCTCATCGCCTTTTGCTATCAAATTTGCGTCGGTTGTTTTGCCGCTTCCCGGCGCTCCGATTATCAAAAATAGTTTTTTCATAAAATTTCCTTAATGGTTTGTCTTTTCTTTTTCTCTTAGGCGAAGTCCAAGCTCTCTTAACTGCTCGGAGTTTGCTTCGCTTGGCGCTTTTGTAAGCGGACATTGCGCGCGCTGTGTTTTAGGGAAGGCTATAACGTCGCGAATGCTGGTTGATTTGGTTGCCAACATAACAAGGCGGTCAAATCCGATTGCAATACCTCCGTGCGGCGGCGCTCCAAAGCTAAGCGCGTCAAGCAAGAAGCCAAATTTCTCTCTTTGCTCCGCTTCGTCTATACCAAGAAGTTTAAATACCTTTTGCTGCATATCGTTTTTGTGGATTCTCACGCTTCCGCCGCCTAGCTCAAAGCCGTTTAATACGACATCGTGAGCGACTGAAAGAATGTCTTCTAAATCCTCTTCGTCTATATTTTTAGGGCGCGTGAATGGATGGTGCATCGCAGAGTAGCTTCCATCGTCGTTTTGCTCAAACATAGGAAAATCAAGCACCCACAAAAACTCCATTTTGTCTTGATCGATGATGCCCATTTGCTCGGCTAGGAAAATTCTAAATCTTCCCATATAATCAAGCACGACTTTTTTCTTGCCAGCTCCAAAGAATACTACGTCTCCGACTTTTAAATCGCATCTACTAACAATCTCTTTTAGATCTTCTTCGGCAAAGAATTTGCAAAGCGGACCTTTGAGTCCGTCCTCTTTCATTTGGAAGTATCCTAAGCCTTGAGCTCCGAATTTTCGCACAAATTCCTCAAATCTATTCATCTCGCGCTTGCTAAAGATATTGTCTCCGTTTGGAACTTTAAGCGCTTTTATGCGGTTTTTCTTAGGATCTTTCGCGATTGAGCTAAAAATTTCATTTGTAGAGCGAGCAAAGATATCTATCACATCAACCATCGCTAGATCGTATCTTAAATCAGGCTTATCCGAGCCGTATTTCTCGGTAGCCTCTTTATAGCTCATTCTAGGAAACGGAGTTTTTATATCGTATCCGCAGGCTGCAAATACGTCTTTTAAAACCTCTTCCGCCATATTTAGGATATCTTCTTGCTCGATAAAACTCATCTCGATATCGATCTGCGTAAATTCAGGCTGACGATCTGCGCGCAAATCCTCGTCTCTAAAGCATTTTGCTATCTGGAAGTATTTATCAAAGCCCGAACACATGAGGAGCTGTTTAAATAGCTGCGGGCTTTGCGGAAGCGCATAAAACTGCCCCGGATATACGCGGCTTGGCACTAGATAATCCCTCGCTCCTTCAGGCGTGGCGCGCGTTAAAATCGGAGTTTCAAACTCTATAAAGCCAAGTCGATCAAGCGCATTTCTAGCCGCGATCGCAGCCTTTGAACGCATTTTAAAGATATTTTGCAAACGTTCGTTTCTAAGGTCCAAAAAGCGGTATTTAAGCCTGATATCCTCGTTTACCGAATTGTCATTTATCATAAAAGGAAGCGGCTCGCTTGGATTTTCAACCGTCATGTCGCTTACTACGACTTCTATTTCGCCTGTTTTTAGCTTAGGATTTACGAGACCTTCGCCTCTTGCTCTTATCTTGCCTTTGATTTTTAAAACATACTCGTCACGCACTTTTGAAGCGACTTCGTGTGCGCTTACGCTATCGGCAGGGTCGCAAACCAGCTGGATTAGCCCGCTTCTATCTCTTAGGTCGATGAAGATAACTCCGCCGTGATCTCTATAGGTATTTACCCAACCGCATAACTTGACCTCTTTGCCGATGTCCGCCGCACTAAGCTCTGCGCAATAATGGCTTCGCATAGACACTCCTTAAATTTCGTTTTTTGAAAGCCTGATTATACTCAAATTTTGCTTTTGCCCAGCTTTTAAACCAAAATATGCTACAATCAAAACTATGAAAAAAGAGAAAATTTTAAATTTTACCGATGTTAAAAAGGTTGGAATAATCGCCAAAATCAATTCGTGTTTAGCCAAAAATTTAAATACGATTGAGAAAATTTTAGCCAAATACGGCGCGGAAATTTTACTTGAAAAAAACTGCGCAAAAGAGGTAGGCAAACAAGGTTTTGAGCTTATAAGTTTGGCTAAAAATTGTGACTTTTTGATCTCTTTGGGCGGAGACGGCACGATCATATCCGTTTGCAGACAGAGTGCCGAAATTTCACCGTTTGTGCTTGGAATTCACGCAGGAAGGTTAGGATTTTTAACAGACATTACGATGGATGAGTGCGAAGGGTTTTTTAAAGATTTTTTTAAAGGCAAATTTGAGATAGAAACTCCATATATGCTTGATGTTTTTATGCGTAAAAAAAGCGGTGAAACGGTTAAAAAGATCGCGTTTAACGAAGCTGCCATATTAAGCTCAAAGACTGGTTCTATGACTCATGTCGAAGCGCTTTTAAACGGAAAAGATTTTAACTCATATTTTGGTGACGGCGTACTTATCTCAACTCCGATAGGCTCGACCGCTTATAATATGAGCGCAAACGGACCTATCATCTATCCGTTAAGCGATGTTTTTGCCGTTACTCCGATATGCTCTCACTCGCTTACTCAGCGTCCAGTCGTGCTTCCAAAAGGATTTGAGATGGAATTTAAAACTAAAAGCGATGCGGTTTTGGTTATCGACGGACAAGATCGCTTTAATATGTCTAATTTGGAAAGTATCGGCGTAACGCTAAGTGAAAAATCCGCAAATTTTATCCGCCATATCGGCAGGGATTACTTTCAAATTTTAAAAGAAAAACTTCATTGGGGATATAATGATTGAGAGGCTTTTTATAAAAGAGTATTTGAATTTTGATAACTTGGAGCTTAAATTTAAAGAGGGTCTTAGCGTATTTACGGGAGTTAGCGGTGCCGGAAAATCGGTTTTAATGAGTGCGATAATGGCTGTTTTCGGACTCAAAGAAAGTGAGGCAAAGCTGGTTGAAGCCGATGTGGAGTATAAATTTAATACTGAAGATTACGGTATACAAAGCGATCGGATAAATACCTTTAGGCTCTTTAAAGATAAGGCGACGAGATATTTTATAAACTCTCAATCCGTCTCTAAGAAAAATTTAGCCGCAATCGCAAAAGAGCATATAAAATATCTTTCGGCAAGGGAGGTTAATGAGTTTGAAAACGAGAGATTTTTAAATTTGCTTGATACGATACAGAGTAAAAAAGACGTAGAGTTTTTAAAATTTAAAGAGGAATTTGAGGCTAAATTTAGAGAATTTGAGCGAATTTCAAAGGATTTGCAAAAGATAATCGAAGATGAAAGAAGGGTTGAGGAGCTTAAAGAGTTTGCAAGCTTTGAAATCTCAAAAATAGAGTCGGTAAGCCCAAAAGTAGGTGAATTTGAAGAGTTGATGGATATAAAAAAACGGCTTAGTAAAAAAGATAAGATAAATGAGGCTTGGAGCAGGGCGGAGGTGATTTTCGCAGCTGAAAAAGCGGTGATAGACGCTCTAAATATAAGCGAGATAGACGCTAGCTTTTTTGAAGAGGCGATGAACGAGCTTAGAATCGCTCGAGACGGCTTAAATATGGACGAGCTTGAAGATATCGATATAGAGGGTGTGCTTGATAGGATTGAGGCGCTAAATTCACTAGTTAGAAGATATGGCGGCATAGAAGAGGCGCTTGAACTGCTTAAAAAGCGAAAAATAGAGCTTAATAAATATGAAAACATCGGTTTTGAAAAAAGCACGCTTGAGGCTAAATTTAACGCTGTTAAAAGCGAGATTAAAACTATGGCAAGCAAACTTAGCAAAGCAAGAAGTGAAAATCTTAAAGAGCTTGAAAGTCTTATAAACTCGTATCTAAAAGAGCTTTATATGGGCGAGATAACGCTTCAAATAAATTTAAAACCTCTTGATAAATTCGGCGTCGATGAGATAAATCTAAGCTTAAACGAGACGAATTTAAAAAATTTAAGCTCAGGAGAGCTAAACCGCTTGCGTCTTGCATTTATCGCGAGCGAAACGCAAATTTCACAAAGCGGCGAAGGTGTAATAATACTTGATGAGATAGATGCGAATTTAAGCGGAAAAGAGGCGATGAGTATCGCAAACGTGCTTTTAAATTTAGCTAAATTCTATCAAATTTTCGCCATATCTCATCAGCCTCAACTCAGCTCAAAGGCGCATTCGCATTTTTTAGTCGAAAGATCGGGCGAAACATCCGTCGTAAGAGAGCTTAAGAGCGAAGAGCGGGTGCTGGAGCTTGCTAGAATGATAAGCGGAGAGACGATAAGCGGCGAAGCGATGAGTTTTGCTAGGCAGCTTTTAGCTTAAGAGTAGATAAGAAATTTTATTTTTAAAAAAGAAAAAAGATGATAATATCTAAAGTTTGAAAGAAAGTTAATGAAATTTAAATTAATATATTTTGGATAATGAAAAAGTATGGAAAAAAGTAGAATTTTAATAGTAGAAGATAACAAATCGTTAGCGAAATTAATAGCAAAAAAGATGGAAGATAACGTTGATCTGGGAGTTGATATAGCTTATAGTCTAGAGGAGGCTAAAGGGTTTTTAAAAAACGTGAATGATTATTTTATAGCCTTGCTTGATCTAAATTTACCGGATGCGCCAAACGGCGAAGTTGTAGATTATGTCATCTCAAAAGGTTTGCCTAGCATAGTTTTAACAGGAAGCGTGGACGTAAAAACAAGAGAGATGTTTATACATAAAGATATAGTTGATTACGTTTATAAAGGCAATATGGACGACATAAACTATATCTTTAATACTATAAACAGGCTAAGGCGTAACCAGCAATATAAGGTTATGGTTATCGAGGATTCGCTAACTTTTAGAAACAACTCGAAAAAAATTTTAAAAAGCCTTCAGTTTGAAGTGTTTACCGCAGCGCACGGCGAAGAAGCTTTGAGTTATTTTCAAGATCATCCCGATATCAAGCTTATCATAACCGATTATAGGATGCCGGTAAAAGACGGGCTTGAAGTGCTAAAAGAGGTTAGGAAGCAAAAGGATAAAAACTCTCTTGGAGTGATCGTTATGACTTCGCCTAAAGAGGAGATAAACGCTGCGATTTTCCTTAAAAACGGAGCAAACGACTTCATAGCAAAGCCGTTTGAAAAAGAAGAGCTTATATGTAGGATTAATAATACTATCGAAGCTATGGAAAATATCGAAAGAATCGCAAATTTCGCTAACCATGACTTCTTAACCGGAGCTTGCAACAGACGCTACTTCTATGCCAATATGAACGAGTATCTAAAAAAAGTAGCCGAAACTAACGAGTCTTACGCTTTAGCTATGATAGATATAGATCATTTTAAAAAGATAAACGATACTTACGGTCATGAAAGCGGCGATAAGGCTATAAAATTTATCGCCAAAAAACTAATAGACGAAACCAAGGGTGGCGATATAGTAGCTCGTTTCGGCGGTGAGGAATTTTGCGTAGTTCTTAAAAACATATCTCAAGAAGAGGCGGTCAAATTTTTCGTAAATTTAAGGGCGAGCATAGCTTCAAGCAGCATTATGCTTAAAAAAGAGAGCATAAAAATGACGGTTTCCGTAGGGCTTGCATTTGCAAGTAAGAATAGCAGCATAGAAGAGCTGCTTGAGCTTGCCGATGAGGCTTTGTATGCGGCAAAGAGAAACGGTAGAAACCGAGTCGAGATAGCTTGATGATCATAGATACGCATTGCCATCTTGACGATATTAGATATGAACAAGATATCGATGAAGTAATTAAAAGCGCCTATAATAGCGGTGTTGGCGGGGTTTTGATACCCGGAGCCGATATTAATGATTTACCAAAAGCTGCTAAGATATCTGAAAAATTTGATAATGTTTTTTTTGCGGCGGGCGTTCATCCATATCACAAAGAGGACTTGGATATAGAGGTGCTTAGAAAGTTTGCGGCTCATGAAAAATGTATCGCTATAGGCGAATGCGGGCTTGATTATTTTAGATTGCCAAAAGACGAGGTTGAAAAAAGGGCGGACAAGGAGCTTCAAAAGAGTGTCTTTACGTCTCAGCTTGATTTGGCGGTTGAGTTAAATATGCCCGTTATTTTGCATATCAGGGATTCAAACGAGGATTGTTTTAATATCCTAAAAGAGTATGCTAGTGGGCTAAAAGGCGCGGTTTTGCATTGTTACAATGCTTCTCCCTTGCTTTTAGAGCTTAATAAATTCGGGAATTTCTATTTTGGAATAGGCGGAGTTTTAACATTTAAAAACGCTAAAAATTTAGTTGAAATTTTACCTAAGATTCCAAAAGATAAATTGCTGATAGAGACAGATGGACCGTATCTCACTCCCGAGCCTTTCAGGGGTAGAAGGAACGAGCCTATGTATACGTTAATGATAGCCGAGAAGATGGCTGAAATTTTAAATTTGAACAAAGAAGATTTGATAAATTTGACGACATCAAATGCAAAGATGCTCTTTGGGCATTTTAAAACAGCATGATTTAAGGAGAAAAATGAGATATTTGAGAATAATTCTTTTATCTATCGCCTGTTTTGGATTTTTATCCGCATCAACTGCCACTAAAGACGGTAGCGATATACAAAAGAAGATATTAAAAGAATTTGATATAGATGCTAAATTTATGAAAAATTCTCACTACTCTTCCATAAAAAACAGCATTAAAGAGAGTAAAAAAAGAGAATTTGTAAAAATTTTGAAAGACGGATATATGTATATACCGACACTTCAAAAGATCATAAAAGAATCCGGCATCCCGGAATCGTTCTTGTATCTTGCGATGATAGAATCGGGATTTTCAAATGATGTGGTATCAACCAAAAGCGCTATAGGAATTTGGCAGTTTATGGCTCCTACCGCAAGACTTTACGGACTTAGGGTTGATGGCTATACGGATGAGAGAAAAGATCCCGTAGCTTCTACGGTAGCCGCAACGAAATATCTTAAAAAATTAAAAGACGAATTTGGCAAATGGTATCTTGCCATGATGGCTTATAATTGCGGCAATACCAAGTTAAGATCCGCTATTAAAAAAGCGGGTACCGACGATATCGCAACTTTGCTTGACGCCAAAAAGGGCTATTTGCCTCAAGAGACAAGACAGTTTGTGAAAAAAATTCTAACGGTAGCACATATCGCAAAAGATGAAAGCTTTATCGCTTCTAAAGATGCTTCTCTTATCACCGGCGCAAAGGGCTTTGATATGGTTAAGATAAAGGTGCCGGGAGGAACAACCCTTATGGAAGTCGGCGATAGCATAGGTCTTAGTCTAAAAAGGATGAAAGAGTATAACGCTCATCTTAAATTCGTATATACGCCTCCTGTCGATAAGCCTTACTATCTTTATATACCTAAAAATAAAGAGGGCATGTTTAAAGAGAATTTTGAGGTTTCAAAAAATCGTAAATTTGAAATTTATACAGTCGGTAAAAACGAAACTCTGCTTGCAATAGCTGAAAAAACAGGAGTTAATCATAAGATCATAAAAGAGTATAACGCTCTATCTTCAAACGAGATAAAGGCTAATCAAAAACTTGTAATTCCTACCGAGCAAAATATTAATTATCTAGCCGAATATATCGTAAAAAGCGGAGATACTTTAAGCGAAGTCGTTAAGAAATTTGATGTAGCTTTTGAGGATTTAAAGGATGCAAACAGCTTGATGAGCTCAAATTCTCCGATTGGAGCAAAGCTTGCAGCTTCCGAATAGTATAAAATTTTTAGCCTTTAGTCTGGTTTTGTCTCTCTTTTTAACGGGCTGCTCCGTCGTAAGCTCTGTTTTAGGACCAAGAGGGCCAAGCGGACCGACGAAAGAGAAGATAAATAACTCTAAGCAGGTGCAAACGGCTACGATGCGCCCATATACTATTAACGGCAAGACTTATTATCCTACCGTTGTTAGCGTAGGCGACACCGCTAGCGGTATAGCTAGCTGGTATGGACGTGATTTTCACGGCAAAAAGACTTCAAACGGTGAAATTTACAATATGTATAATATGACCGCAGCGCATAAGACCCTGCCTATGAATACGATGGTTAGGGTTGTAAATTTAAAAAACAAAAAGAGTATAGTAGTGCGAATAAACGACCGCGGTCCCTTTGTTGCGGGTAGAGTGATAGATCTATCTAAAACCGCGGCATCTAAAATAGATATGATAAATGCCGGAACCGCGCCGGTTTTTTTAGAGGTTATAGGATTTAACGGCAAGATAAGCGATAAGGTTGTGGTTGCGGGGGGCGGCAAAAAACAAGAGGGCGTGCAAGGCGCAGCTGTTTCTCAAAAGCAACAGGATGTATTTGTAGGCGGCGAATTTATGGTTCAAATCGGCGCTTTTAGAAATTTAAGCGGAGCTACGATTTATAAAAAAGAGCACGCAAATAAAAACTACGCGACTCAAATTAAAAAATATATGCTTGATAATAAGCCGATTTACAGGGTATTCTTGACCGGATTTAGAAGCGAAAACGAGGCGAGAGATTTCATAGAGGCCGGACATATAAGCGGAGCCTTTATAGCAAGGGAGTAGTATGCAAAAAGTTAGAAATACAAAAGAGACTCAAATCGCTCTTGATCTGGAAATTTACGGAAGCGGAAAGTGTGAAATAAATACAGGGATAGGATTTTTCGACCATATGCTGGAAGCTTTTGGCAAACACGCTTTGTTTGATCTAAAAATCGTTGCAAAGGGCGATTTGCATATAGATTTTCACCATACGGTAGAAGACGTAGGTATCGTGATAGGATCCGCTTTAAAAGAGATCATTTATCCAGTAAGCGGTATAGAGAGATTTGGAGAGGCGATAGTCGTTATGGACGAGGCTGCGGTCTCTTGCGCGCTTGATTTGTCAAATAGGCCTTTTTTGGTTTATGATAGTATTTGCAAAGGAAAGGTTGGAAATTTCGACGTTGAGCTGGTTAATGAATTTTTCCAAGCACTCGCCTTTAATGCAAATATAACTCTTCATATAGCTAAAATTCGCGGTAAAAACTCACATCATATTATCGAAGCGAGCTTTAAGGCTCTTGCCGTTGCGCTTAGAAGGGCTCTAGCTAAAAATGAGCGCATAGGTATCCCAAGCACTAAAGGTGTGTTGTGATAGAGATAATATTTTTAGACGTTGACGGGTGCATGACAGATGGCAAGATAGTCTATGGTCAAAACGGAGAAGAACTCAAATTTTTTGACGTAAAAGACGGATACGCCATAGAAAGCTGGTTAAAGCTTGGCAAAAAGGTAGCTATCATCACGGGACGAAAATCGGCAATCGTAGAAAGAAGAGCTGAAAATTTAAAGATAGATCATGTCTATCAGGACGTAAGCGATAAATTTGCGGTGGCTGAGGAAATTTTGAAATTTGAAGGCCTAAGCTTTGAAAATGCCGCTGCGATCGGTGATGATTATAACGATTATAAGCTTTTAAATGCGGTTGCATGGAGTTTTAAGCCTAAAAACGCCATAAAAGAGCTAGAGGTTAAGACAAAGCTTGATTTTAAAGGCGGAAACGGCGCGGTTAGGCAGATGATTGAAATTTTAATCAAACATGAAAATCTTTATGAAGAGTGGTCTAAACGTTGGTTATAAGGATCTTTTACTTCGTTATATCTGTTTTTAGCGTAGCCATGGTCTATCTAACCATACAAGATCCTTACTATAGCGAACTTGTAAAGCCGGATAACTCCGTGGCTTCTATAAAGATAAACGATGTGATTGATTATGAGATAAATGCAAGTATCATAAGCGGTAGATATGAAGCGGACGAGTGGAATAGATATAGCGA
Source organism: Campylobacter sp. (assembly GCA_030532465.1). Lineage (GTDB taxonomy): Bacteria > Campylobacterota > Campylobacteria > Campylobacterales > Campylobacteraceae > Campylobacter_A. The sequence goes on from JAUNLC010000012.1 coordinate 40,095, forward strand.
TAGGGATGAATTTCTCGGCTTTAAAGCTGAAATTTTAAAAGATAACAAAGAGCATAATCTAACCTCTCAAAAGGTGTTTTATAAAAACGATAAGCTGAAATTTAAAGAAAATGTTAACTATGTAAACAACGAGGGTCTTAAATTTGTCTCAGACGAGGTTATATACGACATCAAAACCAAGATAGCAAGGTCGGATGTGCCATTTGTCATGACTCAAAACCAAGATAAGATCGAGGGTGATGGCGGTGTTTACGATACGAATATGAAAAAGACATATATAAGAGGAATTCGTGCATGGGTAGAAGAAAAAAGATAGGTTTAGCTCTTTTAGCGTTTGGCTTTTTGCCGTTATTTGCCGAGCAGGTAGAGATAACGGCGGATGATTTTTATGCCGATGAAAAAAAACTTATAAGCGAATTTAGCGGAAACGTAAAGATAAAAAAAGGCAAAGATACGCTAACGGCAAATAAGGTTTTGATACATTTTGACTCTAAACGAAATCCGCTTAAATACGTAGCCAGCGGAGACGCCAAATTTAAGGTTTTTATACAAAACAAAAACTACAACGGAAGCGGCAATGAGCTTATTTACGAGCCGGTGTCAAATTTATACACCATAAACGGAAGCGGCTTTTTGCATGAAGTTGAAACCGATAAAAAAGTCTATGGCGAAAAGATAACGGTAAATCAAAACAGCGGAACCTATAGCGTAAACAGCGCAAATAAAAAGCCTGTTAAATTTATCTTTCAGGTTGAGGACAAAAATAAGTGATAAGAGCCCTTAACGCCAAATTTTTGATCTCGGCTCCAAATATCTCTCTTGCTCCTGCTATGAGTGGTAGCGAAGTGGCATTTATAGGGCGATCAAATGTCGGTAAGAGCAGTCTTATAAACGCTCTTGTAAATCAAAAAAATCTGGCTAAAAGCTCTTCAACTCCCGGTAAAACCCGTCTTATAAATTTTTTCGAAGTCGAATACGCCCTTGATGAAGAGAGGATGAATTTGATCTTTGTCGATCTTCCCGGTTTTGGATATGCCAAGGTAGCAAAATCCATGCATGAAGAGTGGAGGAAAAATTTAGACGAGTATTTAAGATTAAGAGCTAATATCAAGCTGTTTGTTCATCTTATAGACAGCAGGCATTTTGACCTTGAGATAGATAAGAACGTAAATGATTACCTTCAAAGTTTTTTAAGAGGCGATCAAAAAATTTTAAACATTCTAACTAAAGCCGACAAGTTAAATCAAAGTGAAAAAAGCGCGGCGCTTAAGGCGTATCCTAAGGCTCATTTTGTCTCGGTTCTTAAAAAAACAGGTATCGATAAGGCAAACGAGCTGATCGTAAAAAGCGCGTTAGGTATAGATAATGCGCTCTGAAATAATCTTTAAAAAACCTAAATTAAAAGATATAAAAGCTATGCAAGAGCTTGTTCGCGACGAGGTTGCAAGCGGGCTGATTTTACCAAGAAGCGACGATGAAATTTCAACCAATATCCGCTCATACATACTTGCATGCAAGGTCGATGAGGAGAGCAAAGTTGAGCAGATAGTAGGGTTTTGCGCTTTGCATATCCATACGGTAAATTTAGCCGAGGTTAGAAGTCTTGTGGTTTCAAAAGATCTAAGAGGCGGCGGGGTTGGAAGCGAGCTTGTAAAACAGATACTTAAAGAGGCTGAAAGCTATGAGATTAAGACCGTTTTTACGCTAACTTATCGAAAGAGCTTTTTTGAAAAGCTCGGCTTTGTAGAAATTCCCAAATCCGATCTGCCGGCGCAAAAAATTTGGGCGGATTGTATCAAATGCAAGCATTTTCCCGTATGCGACGAAATAGCCTTGATCTACAAATTCTAAAGCCCGCTTTATGGGTCGTCTTTTTGCTAATATATCAGGCGGCTACGAGCGTGGCTACTTATTTGCCGCCGCTTATGGGTATATTTTTTACCTATATGATTATTTTAAATATAGAAAAGCATAAAAAGGTAAAAAAGTATGATAAAAGATGGTATTTTTGCATTTTTTATCTGATTTTTGCCGAGCAAGTGCATGGGTTTGCGCTGTTTTCAACCATGATAGCCTTTTTGCTCTTTTATTATTTTGTCTGCGATTGGCTTATCGTAACGTTTAAATCAAGGGAAATTCTGCTTGTGGTTTTTGTTGCAAGCGGATATTTTGCGATCTATCTTGTAAGCTCGCTGCTTTCGCACATCGCAAATTTGCCTATACTGAATTTCGAGTATGAGTATTCTATCTATATCATATCCGAGGCTGTTTTGGCGACTATTTTGTTTCGTGAGCGATTCGCATGAGGATGCGTATAGTTTTTGGTGTGATATTTAGCGTTTGGGTTTTATTGCTTGTTAGAATTTATCATATAAGCATAAAATCAAACGAAATTTATGAAGAGATAGCCGAAAAAAACGTAGTTAAATCTCAATTCATACCGCCCGTAAGGGGTCAAATTTTAGATGTCAAAGGAAACCCGGTAGCGGTAAATCGTCTTGGATTTTCCGTTTCGATAAAGCCTCATTTGAGTAAAAAGAGCGCTTTGGATGATGAGATATCAAATTTAAGCCTTATATTTGACGATATAAACGCCACCAAGATAAAACGCGAGTATATAAAGGCTGACTCTCCATATAATCAAGAGTTTATAGAGATTGTAAATTTTATAGATTACGACAGGATGATACCTCACATCTCATCTCTTTCGCTTCGTGAAAATTTACAGATCAAACCCGCTTCAAAAAGGCACTATCCTTACTCTCACCTTGCCTCTCACATCATAGGCTATGTGGGACGAGCTAACAGGGAAGAGGTGATGGGAGATGAGGTCGCAAAACTGACTAACCATATAGGAAAAAGCGGAATAGAAAAATTTTATAACTCCATCTTACAAGGACAAGAGGGAGTAAGAAAAGTAAAGGTAAACGCCCTTAACGAAGAAATTGAGGAGATTTCGGTAAGCTATCCTAGCAGTTCGGATATAGTCTTAAGCATAGATCTTGAGATGCAAAGATATATAGAGGAAATTTTTGATAAAGATGCGGGCGTGGTTATCGTGATGGATGTGCGAGACGGCTCGATTTTAGCCGCGGGAAGCTTTCCTGAATACGATTTAAACCCATTTGTTACCGGTATCTCTCATGCCAGATGGGATGAGCTTGTAAAAAGCATAGATCACCCTCTTATAAACAAGCTTGTAAACGGCCGCTATCCTCCCGGTTCGGTTATAAAAATGGGAGTTGCTCTAGCGTTTTTAAATTCGGGCAAAATGGATAGGAGTTCGGGGTATTATTGCAGCGGAACTCTTGAGCTTGGCGGGCGAAATTTTAGGTGCTGGAACCAATACGGACACGGCTTTGTCGATATGAATACGGCTATTAGAGAGAGTTGTGACGATTATTTTTACAAAGGAAGTTTAAAAGTAGGCATAGATACCATAGCTCCCGTTTTGGAGCGCCTTGGCTTTGGGCAAAAGACCGGAGTTGATCTACCGAAAGAATCAGTCGGCATAGTGCCTAGTCGCGAGTGGAAGATGCAAAAATACGGTCAGCCTTGGTATCACGGAGAGACCTTAAACAGCTCAATCGGGCAGGGAAATTTCCTCGTAACCCCTATGCAGATAGCAAGACATACCGCGATGCTTGCAACGGGTAAAAACATCACTCCGCATTTTTTACATAGCATAGGCGATGAAGCGGCAAAATTTGAGCAAAGCGATGATGTATTTACCCCTTTTGAAAAAAAGCAGCTTCCATATATCAGAAAAGCGATGTATGAAGTGGCTAATCACCAAAAAGGAACAGCTTTTAAGCACTTTAAAGAAGCCAAGCTAAAGCTTGCGGCAAAAACCGGAACCGCACAGGTTGTAGCCATATCTCAAACCGAAAAAAAGCGTATGAAAGAGGAGGATATGAAGTATCTTCAGCGCTCTCACGCATGGATGACGACTTACGGGCCTTATGAGGAGCCAAGATATGTCGTAACCGTTATAATCGAACACGGCGGACACGGCGGACTTGCGGCGGGACCTCTTACGGCTAAAATTTTTAACAAACTAATCGAACTTGGCTACATAGATCAAAAATATGTCATAGAAAGCGCTCTTGAAAAAGAGGAGAAAAAGAAGCTTGAAGAGGAGAAGAAAAAAGAGAAGAAAGCTTCTTAATCTTCGTGCATAGTACGTACTATCAGGCTTTTTGGAAGATTAAATTTCTCTATAACCTCGCACTCCTTATCTCTCATCTCTCCGCTATCTATCTCATGGTCAAAGCCAAGCAGATGAAGCAGCCCATGCGTAAAAAGCAGAGCGGTTTCGCAGATATTGTCGTGCCCCAGCTCGCTTGCTTTTTGACGGACTAAATCGGTATTTATAACTATGCAGCCAAGGGGCAGATGAAGCTGATAGACAAGCGGGAAGCTAAGCACATCGGTTGTCTTGTCTATGCCTCTTTGGCTTAAATTTATCTCTCTCATCGTTTCGTTGTCTACGAAATTTAGCTCTACATCGGCAGGCGTTAAAAAGGTGCAAATTTCATCTAAAATTTTAGGATATTCATCTTCGCAAAGTATCATTTATGCAATTTCCTTTTGTAAATTTGAGTATAATTTTAGCTAAATTTCGTATCTATGGGGCGAAATTTAAAGCAAAACGATCAAATTTAAAGCAAAGGCGAAAGATGAAAAAGGCAGTTTGTATCATAAGCGGAGGTATGGATAGCACGCTGTGCGCCTATATGGCAAAGCGCGCCGGATATGAGATAATCGCACTTCATTTTGATTATAATCAACGAACTATGAAAAAAGAGCGTGAAGCATTTTATCAAATTTGCGCCGATCTTGGCGTGAGTAAGACCTTGGCGCTTGATGTTAGCTTTATAGCTCATATAGGAGGTAGCGCATTAACGGATACCGCCATAGATGTGCCTAAAAATAACCTTGCAGAAGATGTGCCCGTAACTTACGTGCCTTATCGCAACGGCATTTTTTTATCGGTCGCCGCCTCGCTTGCCGAAAAAGAGGGCGCAGAGGCGATATATATCGGCGTGATAGAGGCTGATGGAAGCGGCTATCCTGACTGCACAAGCGAATTTATAAGCAAAATGAGCGCCGTGATAAACGAAGGCACCGCTACAAAAACCAAGATAGAGATAAAAACCCCTCTTTTAAATTTGACTAAGGCTAGTATCGTGCAAAAAGCGCTTGAACTTAACGTGCCTTTAGAGCTTACTTGGAGCTGCTATGAAAGTGAAGATGAGGCGTGCGGAGAGTGCGATAGCTGCCTATTAAGGCTTCGCGGGTTTAAACAAGCGGGCGTAAAAGATAAGATAAGATATAAGGGTGAGAAAATTTAAAATCCGAATAGATTTTTTTCTTTTTCGGCTTGATTTAGCATAGCTTCAAGCTGCGATCTTTGGCATTTAACAAGCGCATATCGGAAATTTTTAAGCTCTTTTAACTCGCTTAAATCGCTAAAGACAAAGGTCGGCTCTAAATTTGACTTAAAGTCTTTAGGCACGCAAATTTCTATCATCTCGCTAAAATTTCGCCTTAAAAAATTTGCCTCCATTTCAAATAGCGAGTCGTCGTTTTCTGTTATAAATGCTCTAAAGCTAGCTCCAAAAGGTGTTATTTTGAAATTTCTATCGACAAATACGGGCTCAAAATGCTCTATACCTCTTAGATCGCCGAGTTTAAATCCTATCTCGTTTTTATTTAGATACTGTATGAGCCCTGCCAAAAATCCTTTAAAGACCTTGGCAACGGCTAAATTTTGATAGTAAATTTTATCGCAGATCAGGGTTGTAAAAAATATCGAACCCTCGTTTATCGCTTGAGCCGTCATATCCGTCCATGCCGTATCGTAAAAGGGAGCAACTTTAGAGAGGATTTTAAGATCGTCGCAAAAGAATGTATCGCCGTTTTTTGCGTGAAAAATTTTGATAAACAGCTCTTTGATCTCGGTTGGCAAAATAGCCGCATTTTTAGCTAGGCTTATTCGCTTTAAGATCGCTTTTTGAACAGGATTAACAGAGCAAAATTTAAGCGCTTTTGAGCTACTTTCAAAGCGAACCAGTCGCATTATAGCGGTATTTAAGTTATCAACTCTGATAAAGGCAACCTCTTTATCGCTGATCTCGCATTCCTCATCAATGAGGACGGCGTAAGCTCCGTTTGATATAGCCTCGTTTATATCCTCTTGCGTGGAGTTCATGGCTATATAGGCGTATCCTTGGCAGATATTTTTAGCCTCAAACGAAAAATCAACCACGCTTGTAACGCTTGGCGTATTCATGCCGTCGCCGTTGATTAGAAGTTTGAGGTTTTCTATATTCATCATCTATCCGACGATCGCTCCGTTTTTAACGCTTGAGATAGGGCTTAGCAGCGCTAGCGAGCCATCTTCAGCAGTTAGTATCATACCTTGAGATAAGTTGCCGAAAATTTTAGCCTCTTTTAAATTTGCCAAAACGCAAACCTGCTTGCCGACAAGCTCTTTTGGATCGTAAAATTTGGCAATTCCCGAAACGATCTGTCTTGGCTCGCTCTCGCCAAGATCTATTTTGAATTTAAGCAGCTTGTCGCTACCCTCGATATTTGAAGCCTCTAAGATAGTGCCAACTTTTATAACGCACTTTTTAAACTCATCTATCTTTATCTTTGGCGTCTCATCTTTTGCGCTAATACTCACGCTTGGTTCAGGCGTACTCATAAGTTCTTTTTCTATCTTTGGAAATAGCGGAGGCGTAGGCTCGCAAACAAAATCCAAAACCTCGTTTTCAAGTATGATTTTTTGATAGTTTTGAGTTGAAATTTCAAATTTCATCGCCTTGGCTATCTTTTCGCAAGTCTTTGGCATAGCAGGACTTAGCAGGATCGCCACGCGCGCAAGCAAATTCGCACAAAGACTTACAAGAGCGTTAGCTTCATCGCTTCTGCCCTCTTTTATCAAATTCCACGGCTCAAATTTAGCAACGCTTGCATTTGCGATATTTAACACTCGCCAAAGCTCTTCTAAGTAGCGATTTGTAGCAAAAATTTCTAAATTTTCGCAAGCTGCTTTTAAATGAGCGGTCGATTCGTCTAAAATTTCTTTATAGTATTTTTTTACATCCTTGCTTGAAACTTCGTAGTTTGAGTATTTGCCGCTCATTCCGATTATGCGGTTTAGCAAATTTCCAAGATCGTTTCCAAGTTCGGAATTTATACGCTCGATCAAAGCCTTTTGCGAGAAATCCCCATCTTGACCAAAGGGCACCTCGCGCAACATAAAGTATCTGAAATTTTCAAGCCCGTAAGCGTCTGCAACCTCTTTTGGAACGACTACGTTACCCTTGCTTTTGCTCATTTTTTCGCCGTTTCTAGTCCACCAGCCGTGCGCCGCGATATGTTTAGGAAGCGGTAGATCAAGGCTCATCAAAAAAGCAGGCCAGTAGATCGCATGAAAGCGCAAAATATCTTTACCTACCAAATGCACCGCACTATCCCAAAATTTCATCTTAGCTGCATCTCTTGTGTAGCCTAATGCCGAAAGATAGTTTAAAAGCGCGTCTAGCCACACATACATCACGTGTTTTGGTTCGTTTAAATTTTCAGGAAGCTTTATGCCCCATTCAAAGCTTGTGCGAGTTACGGAAAGATCTTTTAAGCCGCTTTTTACGAAGCTTACAACCTCGTTTTTCTTGCCTTTTGGAAGTATGCATTGCTCGTTTTGCTCGTACCATTTAAGCAAAGCGTCTTCGTATTTTGAGAGCTTAAAGAAGTAACTTTCTTCTTTTACGAGGCTTGTCGGGCGACCGCAATCAGGACAGCACTCGTTATCTAAAAGCTGAGTTTGGGTAAAAAACGTCTCGCAGCTTACGCAGTAAAAGCCCTCGTATTCGCCCTTGTAGATGTCGCCTTTTTCAAGCATCTTGTTAAAAGCGTTTTGAACCGTTAATTTGTGGCTCTCGTCGGTTGTGCGGATAAAGTAGTCATAACTTATATCAAACTCATCCCAAAGCTCTTTAAATTTCGCGCTTATCTCGTCTGCGTAAGCTTTTGGGCTCTTGCCCTTTTTTTGCGCGGCTTGCTCGATCTTTTGTCCGTGCTCGTCGGTCCCGGTTAAAAAAAACGTCTCTTCGCCTTTAAGTCTTGCAAATCTAGCCATCGTATCGGCAATGATCGTAGTGTAGGCATGCCCGATGTGCGGGACATCGTTTACGTAATAAATCGGTGTTGTTATATAAGCTTTCATCATCTTCCTTAATTAAAAATCAAATCCGCCCGTGCTGCCTTTTGCCATCGAGTTATAAACGGCATCGACATAGTTTTTGCGTATCTCGCAATCAAATAAATTCTCGCATCCAAAACAGCTTTTGAGATTTTTTTGAGTTTGGCACTCTTTTAAAATTTGAGTTTGCTCTTCAAGTTCAAGCTCAAATTTATCCTTTTGCCTGATCTCTTCAGCCATTTTTACTTCCGTAAAATTCATGAAGGGTAGCTATCTCGTCTTTTGAGCCAAAGAAGCATGGGGTTGTTTGATGAATTTTTTCTATCTTTACTTCAAAAAGGCTTTTAGAGTAGCCATCACTCGTAGCTCCGCCCGCGCGTTCATAGATAAACGCAAAAGGAAGCACTTCAAAGAGCGCTCTAAGTTTGCCGTTTGGCGCGTCTATAGTAGCCGGATAGCTAAAAAGTCCGCCGCCTTTTAGTAAAATTTGATGCAAGTCGCTTACCATTGCGCCTGAGTATCTCAAGCGATATCCTCGCTCAAAAAGCTCGCGGATAAATTTTGCGTGTTTCTCGCTCCAGCCCTTTTGCGTGCCGCCCGTAGCGTTAAGTTTGCCTTTTTGCTTTAGCTGCAAATCTTTGATAAATTGAAATTTGTCTTCTTTGTTTAGCCTATAAAGTTTTGGTTTATCCGTGCAGATAACCAGCTCAAGCCTAGGGCCGTAAACGCTGTAGGCTGAAGCTACTAAATTTTCAGGCTTTAGCTCGTTTTCGTAAATGGCAAATATCGAGCCGATGGCAAAATTTACATCAACCAAGCTTGAGCCGTCAAGCGGATCGTAGGCTACGATAAATTTAGCGTTTTCGTTAAGCTTTAACATCTCATCTTTTTCTTCGCTAACCAGCGCTTTTATGCACTCTAAATTTGCAAATTCGCGAGTTATGATCTCGTCGCTTAGCACGTCAAGCTTAAGCTGAGTGTCTCCCGTGGCGTTTGCGTGATCGGTGTAGCCAAGATCTGCAAATTTTATCTCTTCTGCAACTTTAACCGCGATTTGTTTAATAGTTTCAAAAATTTTTTCCATCATAAAGCCTTTGCATTTTGTAAAATCCACTCACAAATAGTATCTATGTCGTCTAAATTCATGTTTAATATATCAAACCCGCACTCTTTTTTATAACTTGCGATCGCGTTTGAAAATCCGATATAATCGGCGTTTATCTCATCTTTAAACACGCTTAGCCTAGGAAGCGGCAGGGTTTTAAGCCCTTCAACCAAAAGCAAGTCAAACTCCCCAACCATCTTGATAACCTCATCTATGCTTTTTTGCTCTTGCGAAAAATACGTGGTTCTAGTAGGGCTTAGCACAACTACATCAGCGCCGATGCCGCTAAATTTGTAGCTATCCTTGCCCTCAACGTCAAATTTCGCCTTATCGCTAGGATCGTGTTTGACGATAACGACCTTTAAACCCTCTTTTATAAACTTTTCTCCAACCTTCAAAATAAGCGTAGTTTTACCGCTGTTTGAAGGACCTGAAAATGCCATTGCCAGTCTTTTCATCTACTTCCAATTTCTAAATTTCGTCAGATTATAGCAAATTTAGGCTTTCTTAAAGCAAAAATTACTTAAATTAAAGATAAAATAAGAGAAAATTTAAAGGTCTTGGTATGAAAAATTTATTGATATTTTTGGCTTTAATTACGGC
>JAUNLC010000013.1:0-16111 GCA_030532465.1 Campylobacter sp.
AATTTTAATCTTCATTGGATATAATTTGGCAAATTTTAAAGGAATCTTTTGAGAAGTAATCTATTTATAGTATATTTAGCAAGCTTTGTAGTGGTCGCTGCGGGTCTTAAGGCTGCGGGCACGATAGTCTTGCCATTTTTGATAGCCGTTTTTATAGCCATCGTCATATCTCCTGCCATCAACCAACTAGAAAGGCTCAAGTTGCCTAGATTTGTAGCGTTCATCTTGGTTGTGGGGGTTATATTTATCTCTCTTGGGTTTATCACAAACACCGTTATAAACACCATAAACGGTCTTTTAGGACATCTTCCGGAGCTTCAGGCGAAATTTAAGATATTTAACGATGAGATGATAACGATACTTGGCAAATACGGAGTCAAAGATGTGCAAAATATAATTCCAAGCGATTTTGATCCCGGTAAAATTTTCGCAAGTATAGGAGCTCTGCTTAAAAGCAGCACGGAGCTTGCTTCAAAGAGCTTTTTTATATTTTTACTTGTTACTTTTATGCTCTTTGAAACTTATATTTTTCGCCAAAAAGTGGATTACTTTGCAAGCAAAAATCCTCAAGCGCAGATGATAGTAGATACCTTTATCTCAAATCTAAAACGTTATCTTGAGATAAAGACTATAGCTTCGTTTGCGACCGGAGTTTTTATATTTGCAGGGCTTGAGATGCTTGGAGTGCCTTACGCTCCGCTTTGGGGTATTGTCGCCTTTGTTTTAAACTTTATCCCGACTATAGGCTCGATTATAGCGGCGTTTCCTGCGATTTTAGTTTCACTACTCATTAACGACATAACGACTACATTTTGGACGGTTTTACTGTATATAGTTATAAATTTGGCTATCGGAAATTTTATTGAGCCTAAATTTCTTGGCAAAGGGCTTGGTATAAGTACTCTTGTAGTTTTGCTAAGCCTTCTTTTTTGGGGGTTTTTGTTCGGTATCGGCGGGATGTTTTTAGCCGTTCCGCTTACTATGAGCCTTAAGATCGCTCTTGATGCCAACCCTAACACAAAATTTATCGCCGTTTTGCTAAGCGATAAGATCGAAAGGTAGAAATTTGAAAAGTATAATTTTTGTTATTTTGTTGCTGATTGCGGGCGTTTATGCCTATTCGTGGTATTTTTTTATAACGGTTTTGGCTATCTCGTTTTTGGTATTTTTTCACGAGCTTGGACACTTTACCGCCGCTCGCATACTAAAAGTCGGAGTGCTTAAATTTAGCGTCGGATTTGGCGAGAGCTTGTATTCAAAAAAGATAGGGCAAACAGAATACGCCGTTTCAGCTATCCCGCTTGGAGGATATGTGAGTTTAAAAGGACAAGACGACTCAAACCCTGCGGCAAAAAGCATGGATGATGATAGCTACAACAAACTCTCCCCTCTTGGGCGAATTTTTATTTTATTTGCGGGACCGTTTTTTAACTTCGCTTTGGCATTTTTGATATTTATAGCGCTTGGTTATATCGGTGTAGATAGGCTAGCTCCTGTGGTTGGAAACGTATTGCCAAATTCGGCGGCACAACAAGCGGGTATAGTAAAAAAAGATAAAATTTTAAGCATTGACGGCGTTAAAATTCGTGAATGGGACGAGATAACCAAGCAAATTTTGCCTAAGCCTACAACTATAGAGATAGAGCGCGAAGGCAAAATTTTAACTATAAATTTGACTCCAAAGATCGGCGAGAGCGTAAATTTGTTTCGCGAAAAGATACAAAAGCCGCTTATCGGCATAGCTCCAAGCGGAGAGATAATAAATTTAAAAAACAAAGGCTTTGACGCGATAAAATTTGCATATAAGGAAACGGTTGAGGCTTCAAAGCTGATCTTTGTAGGCATAGGCAAACTGATAGAAGGCGTCGTGCCGATGAAGGATATGGGCGGCATCATACAGATCGCCGATATCACATCAAAAGCGGCTAAAATAGGCATATCAACGCTTCTTATCATAACGGCTTTAATATCGGTAAATTTAGGCGTGCTAAATCTGCTTCCCATCCCTGCTCTTGACGGCGGGCATATACTTTTTAACCTTTATGAGCTGATATTTCGCCGCGAGATGAACGAAAAGGTGTATGTCGGATTGACCTATTGCGGTTGGGCGCTGCTGCTAACGCTTATGATATTTGCTACTTTTAATGATATTTTAAGACTGAGCGGAGCGGGAAATTGAAAACATTAGCCGAAATTTTAGAGCGTATCAAAAAGGCGCAAATCGGCGAAGAGGTTAAACTCATAGCCGTTAGTAAAAACGTCACCACGAAAGAGGTTTTAGAGCTATTTAATGAAGGACAAACCGACTTTGGCGAAAATAGAGTTCAAGAGCTTAAAAATAAGCGGCAAATTTTATCTGAAATTTTGCCTAATGATCCTATAAATTGGCACTTTATAGGCCGTCTTCAAAGCAACAAGATAAATCAGCTCATATCTCTTCGCCCTGCCCTTTGGCAAAGTTGCGAGAGTCTTAAGGCTGCGCTTGAAGTGGATAAAAGGCTTGATTATGAACTTGAATGCTTGCTTCAGATAAACTCCGCCGAAGAAGAGAGCAAGCAAGGCATAGAGGCTAAAAATGCGATTGAAACATTTTTGGCTATAAAAGAGAGTTGTAAATTCCTGCGTCCTGTTGGAGTAATGAGTATCGGTGCGCATGTGGATGATATGAAGACTATTCAAAAAAGCTTTGAAATCACGCGTAAAATTTATGAAGAGCTTAAGCCGCACAGAGCTAAAATTTGCTCTATGGGGATGAGTAGCGACTTTGAACTGGCTATAAAATGCGGCTCAAATATGGTAAGGCTTGGGTCTGTTTTGTATAAATAAGGACAGAAGCATGAAAAATGAGGATGAGTCAAAAATAAAGATCAAATCAGATAAAGAAAAAGCTTTTTTAACAGGATTAGATACTACTATTCTTGTAATAGCAGCTGCTTTAACATTTTTACTTGGAGAAGGATTTCCTATAATATATCTGATGATCATAAATTTAGTAATATGCTTTATATATGCCAATATTCCGATATTCAAGAAACTCCACCACTCTATACTCTTTACAGTGCTTATTGTAGTGCATCTTTTACTATTATTAAATGTTCAAGGCTGGAATGAAGGAAGTATTTCGGGAAGCTATTACTATATAGAATTATTAAAGCCAATTAGTGATCTGCTTTGTGGAATACTGCTTCTATCGGCTTTTACTTTTGGCATTCCTTTGTTATTATACATGATTTTTCTTGTCTCACTGTCTAAAATTGCTTACTATCTATCAAACCCGGATAAATTCAAGCCAAAAGAAGAGCTTGATAAAAAGTAATAAATTTCCGCTTGGTAAGCGATAACACAAACCAAGCGGATTTAAATTTAAATTTGAGCTTTTATCTTGCTTACCCACTTATCAATGCGTTTTTCATACTCTTTATCGCCCTTTGTATCAAGCGCAAGACCTATAAATTTACCGTTTATAAATGAAGAGGAGTAGTCAAATTTATACTCGTCTTTTTCGCTTGCTCCTACCAAAACGGCTCCTTTTACGAAAGGTAAAAACTCAACCATCCCGCCGCAGAAGTTATCGCCGTGGCGCTCTTGATTGCCAACTCCTATAAGAGCTACTTTTTTGCCTTTTAAATTTGCTTCTTTTAGTAAATTTAACTTCGCCTTCCAGTCGTCATGAAGCTCGCCAAATCCATAGCTTGAGCTAGCCAAAATCAAAAGATCAAAGCCCTCAAATTCGCTTGCCTGCGCTACATCTTTAACCGCTTTAACTTCGGCACCTAATTTACTTGCGACATACTCGCACGCTTTTTGAGTATCGCCCTTGCCTGTTGCGTAAAATATTCCTATCATAATCTTATCTCCTTTGCATATTTTATACCTAGCTCGTAAGCCTTTTTGTTAGCCTCGTGCACCTTTGGCGGCACTTTAGTAAGCATCACCTCACGCACCAAATTTGCATCCATACATCCGCTCATCTCGACAGCCACGCCAAGCGCCACGACGCTTTGAGTTATGACATTTCCGACCTCGTCCTTTGCGATAGTGATGATAGGTATCTCATAAATTTGCCATCTCTTTCTATCCTCATCGCTTGCATGCACCAAATTTGGCTCTATTACGATTATACCGCCGTCTTTAACACCGTCTTTAAAGAGTTCAAAACTTACCTGTGCCGTAGCAAGCATAAATTCTATTTCGCCCTCATTGGCGTAAGGATATAAAATTTCATCCTCGCTAAGCAAGATATCAACTTTTGTCGGACCTCCTCTAACCTGCGAAGTGTAAGTAGAAGCCTTAACGCCGTATCCGCCCTCTTCTATCTTGGCTGCGGCTAGAATTTCGCCCGCTAGTATGACGCCTTGACCGCCTACTCCTACAAATCTAAGCTGCCTTTTCATAGCATAGCTCCAAAGTCGATCTTCTCGTTGCTTTGTGCGGCTTTTATCACTTGATCGTAAGCTTTGGTGTATTCGGTTTTAGTTGTGTCTTGATGAAGGATTCCAAGCGGAAATTTACCCTTTTGTTCATCTTTGCTAAGCGCGTCAAATTTGGTTTTACTAACACAAAGCGACTCTATCCATTCAAGCGTTTGAACCGCTTGAGCCATCTTATTTTTTCTGCCTAAATTGATATGGCAGTTTGAAAATATGTCAAAAAAACTATATCCGTCATGCGCGAAGCCCTCGGCTAAAATTTTCTCCAACTTTGTAGCCTCTATAACGTTTTGTCTGGCTACAAATGTAGCTCCCGCAGCGATTGCGAGCTTGCATGCATCAAAACTTGGATCGATGTTTCCGTGTTGAGCCGTTACCGTCCACATTCCGCGCGGCGTGGTGGGGCTGGTTTGAGAATTCGTAAGCCCGTAGATGAAGTTGTTTATGAGGATATGATTTAAGTTGATATTACGCCTGCAACCGTGTATGGTGTGGTTGCCACCTATGGCTAGCCCGTCTCCGTCACCCGTTACCACTATGACGTGCTTATCGGGATTTGCGAGCTTTATACCCGTCGCGTAGGCTATGGCGCGTCCGTGCGTAGTATGAACGGTATTGCAGTTCATATATGAGCTAAAGCGTCCCGAGCAGCCTATGCCTGAAACCACGCATACATCATCCATATCCCATCCAAGCTTATCTATCGCGCGAATCACTGCCTTAAGTATCACGCCGTCGCCGCATCCCCAGCACCAAAGGGTCGGCATCTTATCGATTCTTAGATATTTATCGTAATTAAACGCCATCTTAAAACTCCCTTATCCTAGCGATGATCTCTTGCGGGCTGATCGGTCGTCCGTTTGCTTTGTGAAGCGTTTTGAAGCTATCTCTTAAGGTGACTTTTTGAATTTCGCCCGTATATTGGCCTAAATTTAACTCGCAGATTAAAATTTTCTCAAATTTATCGCTTACATTTTTAAGCTTTTCTTTTGCTGCGGGAAATAGAGTGATAGGCTTAAACAGCCCTACCTTCACACCGTCTTTTCGCAACATCTCTATAGCCTCTTTTGCCGCTCTTGCTACGCTTCCGTAAGCTATGATGCAAATTTCGGCGTCATCTAGCCTATACTCCTCATAAGCGTCCGTTTCGTTTGTATGAGCGTTTATCTTATTAAAAAGTCTGTTTATGTTGTATTCTACGATTTTGCCGTCTTCTGTCGGAAAGCCTGTTTCGCCGTGATGAAGCCCCGTGATATGATATCTATAGCCTTTAAAAAATTTATTTAAAGTTGCAGGCTCGTCGCTTGCGGCGCGGTAAGGCTTATATTCGCTTTTTTCACCCTCAAACTGCTTTCTATTGTAAATTTTAAGCTCGCTAAGCTCAGGCAAGATCGCCTTAGCGTGCATGTGCCCTATCGTCTCATCAAGCAGTAAAAACACAGGCGTCATGAAGCGTTCGGCTAGGTTAAATGCTCGAATCGTTTCCGTGTAGCACTCCTCTAAGCTTGCGGGAGCTATAACTATGCTGTTTATATCGCCGTGACTCGGGCTTTTTGCCTGCAAGATATCGCCTTGCGCAACGCGAGTGGGAAGTCCCGTGCTTGGTCCTCCGCGCATAACATTTACTATCACGAGCGGAATTTCAGCGATAAATCCAAGCCCGATCTGCTCGCTTTTAAGCGAAATTCCGGGCCCGGAGCTTGCCGTCATCGCCTTAGCTCCGCTCATAGCCGCTCCAAGAGCGACCGAAATCCCAGCTATCTCATCTTCCATCTGTATAAATTTGCCGCCGTTTTTTGGCAAAAGCACGCTTAGCTCGTGAGCTATCTCGCTTGATGGAGTTATCGGATAGCCGCCGAAAAAATTACACCCCGCATCTATGGCGGCAAGTGCTACGAGTTCGTTTCCGCTTGTTACTATCTCTCTCATCTTAGGCTCCCAGCTTTTCGTAGCGGTTTGCTTTGACAGCCTCGGCTCTAGCTTTACTCTCTGCACTAAGTTTGGCAAATTTAAAGCCCTTTTCAGCCACATAAATAGCAAAATCAGGGCAATGTAGCTCGCAATCCCTACAGCCTATACAGGCCTCCTCATGCACCACCTCTATCATCTTGCCAAGCACGGCACTTGGCTCTAGCTTCATAGCAAGCACCCCTGCGGGACAGTAACTAACGCATATATCACAGGCCTTACAGCGAGTCGTATCGACCCAGACGGCGACGCCCTCTTTTATCAACATCTGTTTTCCTTGCTTAAAATTTCCAAATTTAGCAATTTTATATAATCTTGCTTAAATTTAGGACTTTAAAAAATAGATAAAATTTATTTTGGTTTTTATTTAAGAAGAGTTGTTTCAAGTCGTAACTCTTAAATTTTTATTATCTCTTTAAATTTCTCACCTATCTTGCTTGGCGAGTCCACCACATGAACCCCCGCCTCGCTAAGCGCTTTCATCTTATACTCCGCACTTCCTTCTATACCGTTTATGATAGCTCCCGCATGGCCCATCTTGCGACCTTTTGGAGCCGAATTTCCCGCTATAAAGGCAACTATAGGCTTTGAAATTTGCTCTTTTATCATCTTGCAAGCCTTTACTTCAAGATCTCCGCCTATTTCTCCTATGAGAAGTATCGCTCTTGTATCCTCGTCTTTTTCAAAAAGAGGCAAAAGCTCTTCATATGCCATGCCTATAACGGCGTCTCCGCCTATTCCTACGGCGCTAGATATCCCAAATCCCGCCCTTGCGATCTCGTTTGCGCCCTCATAGGTTAGAGTGCCTGATTTGGAGATGATGCCTATGTTTATATCGCCGCGCACAAAAACCGAGCTTGGCATGATACCTAGCTTACACCTTTGAGAGCTTATGATACCCGGGCAATTTGGTCCGATGATATTCATACCCTTTTTTATGGCATAAGCTTTAGCATGCAACATATCAAGTACGGGCACATGCTCGGTTATGACAACGGCTAGCTTTATGCCTGCATCGGCGGCTTCTATGATGGCGTCTTTTGCAAATGCGCTTGGCACGAAAATAAGGCTAGTATCCGCACCCGTAGCGCTTATGGCTTGATTTATGGTGTTAAAAACGGGCAAATTTAGATGAGTTTGCCCTCCTTTAAACGGGGTTACGCCTCCTAAAATTTTAGTTCCGTAGTCGATACAGCTTTGCGCGTGAAATGTTGCTTCCTTGCCCGTAAAGCCCTGAACTATAACCTTGGTGTTTTCATCTATCAAAATACTCATCTTAACTCTTTTGCAAATTTAACCGCTAAGCGCGCTCCGTCAAGTAAATTTGATGCAACATGCAGATTTTTTAGCCCCGCAAGCTTTATCATCTCCATCGCCTCTTTGGCGTTTGTGCCGTCAAGCCTTACGACGATAGGGGTTTTTAGCTCAAATTCCTTTGCGGCCTCTAAAATTCCGCCCGCTATCCTATCGCACCTTACTATCCCGCCAAAGATATTTACGAAAATTGATTTTACATTGTTATCTCTAAGTATGATTTCAAAGGCTTTCGCTACGCTCGCGGGATTTGCCGAGCCTCCGACATCCAAGAAATTTGCGCTCTTTCCTCCGACATTTTCTATAAGATCCATAGTAGCCATGGCAAGCCCCGCTCCATTTACTATACATCCGACGTTTCCATCCAGCTTAACGTAGTTTAAACGGCTTTTTTTGGCTTCAAGCTCGCTTGGCTCCTCCTCTTCTTCATCTTTAAGCGCTAAAATTTCAAGATGACGAAATAAAGCGCTATCATCAAAACTCATCTTCGCATCAAGAGCGTAAAATTCATTCTCATCGGTTAAAACAAGAGGATTTATCTCTATTAAATTTGCATCTTTGCTTATATAAATTTCATAAAGCCTATTTAGAATTTGCCTAAATTTACCGCTAAGCTCTTTATCAAACCCGAAAAAAGAGGTTAAATTTAGTATATGAAAGTCTCGTAACCCGATTTGAGGATCTACATTTACCTTTTTAATGAGCTCTGGATGCTCTTTTGCAACCTCTTCTATACTCATTCCGCCCTCTTTTGAGACGATGATGCCGATATTTTCCTCTTTTCTGTCAAAGGCGAGGCTTAGATAAATCTCCTCTTTTATATCAAGAGCCTCTTCTATATAGATCTTTCTAACGATCTTGCCCTCTTTTGGAGTCTGAGGCGTGATAAGACGCATCTTTAGCATATCGTTTGCTATTTGCGCGACTTCCATCAGGCTTGCAGCCATCTTTACGCCTCCGCCAAGACCTCTTCCTCCGGCATGAATTTGAGCCTTGATAACAAGCTTGCCGCTATGAAGAGCGCTTGCGGCATCCATAGCCTCATCAAGGGTTGTAGCAAGCTTGCCGTGAGCTACATTTATGCCGAACTCTTTTAAAATTTCCTTGGCTTGATATTCGTGGATATTCATCTCACACCACGGTTTTGCTTTCCAATAAAAACTCTATGTTTTTCTTGATGTCGTTTTGGCTTTTTGCTATGGCTTCTTTTTCGTTTGCGCTTAGCTCTTTTATCTCTCTAATGCCGTCTTTTCCAAGCTTCACCCTTCTTCCGCAAGTTAAATTTTCATCAACCACTACGCAGCAGCTTAGCCACTCATCGCTATTTGTCTTTATGGCTTCACACATCTTAGCTACCGCAGCGCCCGGCGCATAGTAAGCCGAGGTTCCAAGCAGTTTTACTATCTTCGCTCCTCCCGTTTTTGCTTCATGAGCTACCTCGCTAAAGCTAGCCTCATCTAAATTTACCCCTACGTTTTCTTTTAAAACCAGCATATCGTCATTATGAGAGCCGATGATATGAGCCTTAAACTCCGAATTTTTTAAATTTAGCTTTTTGGCTATCTCAAATTTTAGCCTTGCCGAGTCAAGCTCTCCCGCCATGCCTATAATGCGTTTTTTATCAAAACCGCTTGCTTTATAAACTACGAAATTTAGCACATCAAGCGGGTTTGTAACGGTGATAATGATGGAATTTGGCGCAAATTTTACGATATGCTCGACAGTGCTTTTTACGATACCTGCATTTTTAAGTAGCAAATCCTCTCTGGTTTGCCCCTCTTTCCTAGGACTTCCCGCGGTTATCACCACTATATCGCTACCCTTTATAAGCGAGAAGTCATCTCCTCCGTCCACTTTTATATCGATACCAAAAACAGCCGCGCTTTGGGCTAAGTCCATAGCTTTTGCAAGCGCAACATTGCCAAATATATCCACAAGCGCGATTTCATCCGCTACACCTCTTAACAAAAGCGCATTAGCAACGCTTGCTCCTACGTTTCCCGCTCCGATAACTGAAATTTTCATTTAAACCTCTCTTAAAATTTTATTTAATGTATCACTTGGCCTCATGGCCTTTTTAGCTAACTCATCATCAAATTTATAATATCCGCCGATATCCATTTTAACGCCTTGAACCTCTAAAAGCTCTTTGTTTATAAGACTTTCATTTTCGGTTAGCGCCTTAGCCAAATTTGCAAATTTGCAAGATAGCTCGCCACCGTTTTTCGCAAGCTCCTGCGCCCAATAAAGCGCTAGATAAAAGTGGCTTGTTCTATTATCGGGCTCTCCCGCTTTTTTAAGCGGAGCTTTGTTTTCCTTAAGCCACTTTGCAACGGCTTTATCAAGGGTTTTTGATAAAATTTCCGCATTTTTATTGTTTTTTACGTTTGCTAGGTGCTCCAAACTTGCGATTAACGCCAAAAACTCCCCTAAACTATCCCATCTTAAGTGATTTTCGCTAAAAAACTGCTCTGCTATCTTTGGAGCAGATCCGCCCGCTCCCGTTTCAAACACGCCTCCACCCTTTAAAAGCGGCACTATTGAAAGCATTTTAGCGCTAGTTCCAAGCTCAAGTATCGGAAAAAGATCGGTTAGATAATCCCTTAAAACATTGCCCGTAACGCTTATGCAGTCTTTGCCCGAGCGGATTATATCAAGGCTCTTTTTGCAAGCTAACTCAGGCTTTAAAATTTCTATATCAAGCCCGCTTAAATCGCTCTTGTTTAAAATTTCTCTTACTTTTTTTAGTATCTCTTTATCATGCGCGCGCTCTTCATCAAGCCAAAAAATAGTCTTGGAATTTGTGATTTTAGCACGCTTTAAAGCGAGCTCGACCCAGTTTTTAACCGCATCATCCTTAGCCTGAGTCATGCGAAATATATCGCCCTTTTCAACCTCAAATTTAAAGAGAATTTGTTGCTTTGAGTTTATAACTTCTACAACTCCTTCTTCACTCATGATAAAGGTTTTATCGTGACTTCCGTATTCTTCTGCTTTTTTAGCCATTAAACCTACGTTTGCCACGCTTCCTATCTTGCTTGGATCTAGCGCGCCGTTAGCTTTAAAATCCTCAATCACGCTTTCATAAACTCGCGCGTAAGTTTGATCGGGGATCACGGCCTTTGCCTCTTTTAATAAGCCGTCTTTATCCCACATTTTGCCCGAATTTCTTATCATAACGGGCATTGAAGCGTCTATGATAACATCGCTTGGAACGTGTAAATTTGTAACTCCTTCGTCCGAATTTACCATCGCCAAAGCGGGTCTGCTTTTAAAAATTTCATCAAATTCACTAAAAATTCTCTTTTTCGTATCCTCATCAAGAGTCGCAACCTTTTCAAAAAGCTCTTTTAATCCGTTATTCTCATCTACATTTAAACTCTTAAATTCGCTTTTAAATTTGACAAAGGCATCTTTAAAAAACTCTCGCACAAAGTGCCCGAAAATCACAGGATCGCTAACCTTCATCATAGTAGCTTTTAAATGCACCGAAAATAGCAAATCCTTAGCCCTCGCATCCTCAATCTGCTCGTTTATAAACCTCTTAAGCGCCTTTACGCTCATAAATGTAGCGTCTATGATCTCATCTTTTTGGATGCTAAGAGCTTGTTTAAGAACTCTTTTTTCACCGTTTTTGTTCGTAAATTCAACCCTTAAAACATCCTCGCTATCGCTTGTAAAAGAGCGCTCGTTTGAGTAAAAATCGCCATCTTTCATATAAGCGACTTCGCCCTTGCTATCTTTGTGCCAAGCTCCGAGTTTATGCGGATTTGCCTTGGCATACTCTTTTACGGCTAAAATCGATCTTCTATCGGAGTTTCCCTGCCTAAGCACCGGATTTACCGCACTTCCTAGCACCTTTTGATATCTTGAGTTTATCTCTTTTTCTTCACTGTTTTTTGGCTCGGCTACATAAGAAGGAAGATCATATCCCTTGCTTCTAAGCTCCTCTATAGCGGCATTTAGTTGCGGAATACTTGCTGAAATATTTGGAAGTTTAATGATATTGGCAAATTTATCTTCGGTCATCTTGCTTAAAATTTCAAGATAATCCTCGCTTCTTTGCTCAGGCTTTAACCTATCGCTAAAAGCGGCTATTATACGTCCTGCAAGCGAGATATCAACGCTTTTTATGGTTATGCCCGCTTTTGCAAGAAAATTTTCTGAAATCGCCTCCAAAGAGTAAGAGGCAAGCGCAGGGGCTTCATCGGTCTTGGTCCAAACGATATCACTCATCGACACTCCCTTGTAAAAATTTGATTATATTATCAAATTTAGCCATAAATTCACCTTTGAGACTTGATATGTTCGTTATGCTCTTCATAACTCTTGCTAAATTTATGCTTCATCGTTTTTTTATCCCGCACGAAGTATAGATACTCCGAATTTTCGGGATTTATAGCCGCTTTTATAGCAGCCGTTGAAACCGTACAAACAGGGCTTGGCGGCAAGCCCTCGTGCAAATAGGTATTAAATCTGCTTTTATCCTCTCTTATGCGCTTAGCCGTAATCGTCTCATGAGAGAAAATTCCGTAGTTTAAAGTGCCGTCCATCTGAAGTTTCATCCCCTTTTTAATGCGGTTTTGAATCACCGAACTTACCAAAGGCATTTCGCTCTCATCGGCCGCTTCTTTTTGGATGATTGAAGCGGTTATTAAAATTTCCGTCCATTTTTTCTCATCATAAGAGCCTAAAAACTTTTTAGAGAGGCTTTCGTGAGATTTTTTAGAGAGGCTTAAAAGATGCTCTATGAGCTGATTTTCATCTATGCCGATAGGAATTTTATAAGTTTCTGGCACTAAAAAACCATCAGCCAGAGGAGCTGATTTATCATAAATTTCATTTAAAATTTTCTCGTTTAAATTTAGCTTTTTAGCAAGATCTCTTAAAAATATCGCCGTAGTTTCGCCCGGTATCAAGGTGATCTCGCTCATCGCCGCCTTTGCCGTGGTTAGTTTATATAAAAAATCAAATTTTGATAGCTCTTTTGCTTTTATGTCTATCCAACCCGACTGAGGGTGACCGATATAAGCTAAAATATGCTTATCTATGGCGCTTACGTTAAAATTTTTAGACTTTAGATATGTTATAATTTCGCCGACGCTACCCTTTGGCAGATAGATAACTTCGCTTGTTGTAACGGGCCTAGCAAGATATACAAGAAAACTTAGGATAAAAATGAATATTATCTCGCACATTATAAAAAAAATTTGGCGTATTTTAGCCTTTATCATCATATTTATAACCATCCTTATAGCTACGTTAAAGCATGGAATTAACGTAGAAAAAATTGATTTGGGTGAATTTAAAGCCGAGCAATTATATATAAAACTTGATAAAAAACTGATTTTAAGAGCTAGAAATATAGAAATTCCAAAAGCGAGCAAAACCGACAGCTCAAACGATAGCCTTCTTGCCATCACGCAAAATATCGATATTTTAGACCTATTGTTTAGAGAGATTATCTTAGAGCGGATAAAATTTGAAAACAACGAGATAACAATACTGTTTTTTGAAAATGCCTTTCATATAGACACCCCTTATCTCTCGCTTGATACGACATTTACGACTCAAGAAAACGGGCTTTATATCGATGTTTACAGTCTTGATTTTAAGGACTTTGAAATAACTTTTAGCGGAAAATCAAATGCCGATATCAGAAACAACATATATGATTTTAACGGCACCTTTGCAAGTCACGAACTTAAAGGAAATGCCAAATTTCACCTGCAAGACGAGCTGCTAAACTACTCTTTAAGCGACATAAACGCAAGCAGTCTTAAAGGCTTCATGGATGAGCTTGGAGTAAAGCTTGAGCTTAACAAAGACGTAAAAAACTGGATATACGGATATGTGACCGCGGATAACTACTTCGTGCAGGATTTAAGCGGTAAATTTGATCTAAAGAGTGAAAATTTTTACTTAAAAGAGTTAAAGGCAAACGGAATTTCTAAAAACGTAAAAGCTAAATTTGACTCTAAGCTTGCGCCCGCGACCGTTGAAGAAGTAAGAGTGGAGTTAAAAAACGAAAGCCTGATCTTTACTCTTAAAAATCCAAAATGGCAAGGCAAAAATTTAAACGGCTCAAGCCTAGAAATTTATAAAATTTTTGATGAAAAAGGAGCTGGACTGCTTCTTGATCTAAAGGCAAGCGCGGCATTTGACAAACAAGTAAATTCCATCTTAAAGGCTTATGATATAGATATTCCTATCGAACAAAAAAGCGGCAAAGCCGAAGGCAAGCTAAAGCTTGATATAAATTTTGACAAGCTTGATGTTAAAGTAGATGGGAAATTTGCCCTTAAAGATAGTGTCGTGGATGTGGCGGGAGCAAAATTTAACGTAAAAAATGCGTATGTTGAGATCTCAAACGACAAGGTTACGGTGGATGCAAAAGATAGCGGGATGGATTTTTTCAATGCCGATATAAAAGTGGATGTTGACATAAACAAGCAAAATGCCGATATAAGCAGTTTGATTAAGAGTTTTGACCTTTCGGTAAATAAAACCAAGCTAGTAAAATTTGAAGAGTTTTTAATGGATGCCAAGCTTGATTTTAGCAAAAAGGAGGTAACTCTTGTATCGGATAGTCCGAGTATAGATTTTGTATTCGGTCAAGAGAATAAAATATCGATAAAGAGGCTTAAAGAGATCATATCGCTCTCTCCTTTGCTCAATAAAATAGGTATAAATGATGGAAATTTTACTCTCACGACAAAGGATTTTGAAAATATAAATTTAACTTTAAAAGATGCAAAATTTAGCCTGCCTTTAGCAAATAAAGACGGAAGCGACTACGATAGCGATAGCTTTGATATCAAAATTTCAAAAGATCAAGTGGCCGGAAAAAGTCTTAGCGATAAGCTAAATTTCAAAGTTAAAAACGAGAAAATTTCGATAGATATCAAAGATCTTGACTTCATCTTTGAAAATAGAGATAGCAACGAAAGCGACACGCCGGACATCGAATTTAACGGCATAAATTCAAAAATAATAGCAAAAGATATAAATAGGACTCTGCCTTTTTTAAGCTATAACGGAAGTATCGATAAAAACGGAGTAAAAATCGAAGCCAAGCCCGAAAGCGGCACATTAAGCGTGGTTAAAAACGCTGAAAAATTTGATATGTTCGCAAACGACATAAGCGGGGAATTTTTAAATTCGCTAATAGGCAAAAACAGTTTTGAAAAAGGGAATTTTAAGCTAAGAGTGCTTGGCGAAAGTATCGATAATTTTAGAGGCGAAGTTAGGCTACATGGGGCGAATTTAAAGGATTATACGTTTTACAATAGGCTTTTAACCTTTCTAAACTCCGTTCCTTCCTTGCTTATTTTTAAAACTCCCGATTTTACCGAGAAGGGATTTCCTATAAAATTCGGCAAAATTTTATTTAAGAAAAAAGGCGATTTGATAGAGTTTGTAGCGATTGATTTAGAAAGCGCAAGTGCCGATATAGCGGGCAAAGGCACGATAGATCTTGCTAGTAAAAACATAGATATAGATTTGGAGTTAAAGCTTCTAAAAGACGCAAGCTCGATAATCGGCTCCATCCCGATAGTAAATCAAATCATCCTTGGCAAAGATCGCAGCATATCTACGGTCATAAAAGTGAGAGGAACGCTTGATGATCCTAAATACTCCACTCAAGTGCTTGCGGATACGCTTATGTCGCCGTTTAATATCATTAAAAACGTGCTTGAAGCGCCGTTTTTGATCTTTGAATAGTTTGGAGGCGATATGTTTGGCATAGACCTTATCGTTATAAGCATAGCTTCGCTAGCGGCGGCGCTTTTGACTCTGTTTTCAGGCTTTGGGCTTGGCACGCTTCTTATGCCGATTATGGCGATATTTTTCCCTGTGGATGTAGCTATCGCGATCACCGCGCTTGTGCATTTTGCAAACAACTTATTTAAAGGAGCTTTGTTTTTTGGCGATTTTAACAAAGAAGTCTTGATGAAATTTGGTATCCCCGCTATGATATTTGCCTTTATGGGAGCATTTTTTCTTGAGTTTTTAAGCTCCGCTCACACGCTTTTTAGCTATGAAATTTTTGGAAGACAAACGGAGGTTAAAAGCGTTAAATTTATCATCGGAGCGCTTATCTTAATCTTTGTAGCGGTTGAAATTTCGCCTAAATTTAAGCAGATGAAATTTGAGCCTAAATTTCTGCCTATAGGCGGAGCTTTAAGCGGATTTTTCGGCGGACTTAGCGGACATCAAGGCGCTTTTAGAAGCATGTTTTTGATAAAGTGCGCAATGGATAAAAAAGAGTTCGTAGCCACAGGGGTTTTTATCGCCATAATGGTTGATGCGGCTAGACTTATGGTTTACGGCTTGAGCTTTTCAAAACAAAACATCGAAGCGAATTTGGTTTTAGTCCTTAGCGCAACGATTTTTGC
>JAUNLC010000013.1:16211-21530 GCA_030532465.1 Campylobacter sp.
GCATCCGCAATATATTTTGAATCGATTTCGTTTGAATTTGATATATCGTAAGGTCTTATGACGCCGCTTAACTGCACGATCTGCTTTTCGCCGTTTAGCAGCAACTCGCGTGATCCTTCTATGAAATAGTTACCGTTTTCAAGCACCTTTATAATGCGTGCTGAAATCGTGGTCTTAAAGCTCTCCGTGCGAGAATTTGAAGCCCCTCCGCTAAATTCGTTTTTAGTTCCCGCTTTAAAGCCGATATCACCGAATTTATTGAGCTGATTGGCTGCGTGAGAAAGCGGAGAAGAGCCTGCGCTAAACACTCCTCCTCCAAGCCCTATGGTGCTATCTTTGTTGGTGTTTCGCTTGCCGGTTGAGCTTTGATTTGCGCTTTCGCTTATAACGACGGTTACGATATCGTTTACATTCATTGCCTTTCTATCCGAAAACAAAGGGTTATCGCCTCTTCCAAAAAGACTGCCCGGATTTGGCTGATTATTTACATGCTTTGCTGGCAGTTGCTCTACATAAACAGGCGGTTTCATGTCTATCTTCGGATCGGCGCTAGGCACGCATCCGCCAAAGATTAAAGCAGCGCAAATAAGGGATGGATAAAATTTAGCATTCATAAAAGTTTACCTTAATCTGAATATTTATGATAAAATTAAGCAATTAAAGTTCCACTAATTTCAAGGAGAATAGATGAAATCTAAAGGAATTTATCTAATAACCGCCAATTTTTCAAAAATTTATGAAATTATATCAGCAAAATTTAAAAATGTAACCGTATTTGAGCCTATAGGCGGTTTTATATGCTCCGATGAAGCCGCGGCGGCGTTTGAAAACGGTAGTGAAAAAGAGCTTATAAAAAGCATCATAAAAGAGTTTAACAAACTGCAAAAAAAGCATGATCTGGTAGTGGTAAGATGCTTTGAAGCATTCTCGAATTTAGGGAAATTCGAGCTAAATTTACTCCTTGCCAGACATCTAAACACCCCCGTTTTTAGCGAAAAAAATCTCAAAGCACTAAATATCAACTCAAATTTGGTGATAAGCTCAAATTTAGACGAGGTTTTAGAGGCGCATCAAAGCATAATCACCCCTTTTAGATTTGAAAATTTACTGATAGAAACGGCGAAAAAAGATAAAAAAACCGTAGTTTTGCCCGAAAGTAATGATGAGAGAATTTTAAGAGCCGGCGAGCTTTTGATGCAAACGGGTGCTGTTAATTTAACCCTGCTTGGCGATGAGGCTATCATAAAAACTAAGGCCGACGAGTTAGGGATAAACTTAAGCGGAGTGAAATTTATAAATTTGGAGAAAAACGTATTTCAAGAGAGCTTTGCAAAGGAGCTTTACGAGCTTAGAAAGCATAAGGGAATGAGTTTAGAAAAGGCAAAAGAGCTTATCTTGGATAAAACTTACTTTGGCACCATGATGGTTCAAACGGGACTTGCCGACGCCATGGTAAGCGGAGCTAGCACCAACACCGCAGATACCGTTAGACCGGCATTTCAGATCATAAAGACCGTTCCAAGCAGTCCTTTGGTATCAAGCTCATTTGTAATGTGTATGGGCGAGGAAATTTTAATCTACGCAGATTGCGCCGTTATACCAAACCCTGACGCCAACGCTCTGGCTCATATAGCGATTTCATCGGCTAAAACGGCGATCGAGTTTGGCATAGAGCCTAGGGTCGCGCTACTTTCATACGCCACGGGAAATAGCAGCGAAGGAAGCGACACGGCTCTGGTAAAAGAGGCGAAAAAGATCATTAACGAGCTTGAGCCGCAGCTTAAAGTCGAAGGTCCGATACAATATGACGCCGCGATAGATCTTGGCGTAGCTAGGAAAAAGATACCAAATAGCGATGTGGCTGGACGTGCAAATGTCTTTGTCTTTCCGAATTTAAACTCGGGCAATATAGGCTACAAAATAGCTCAAAGAAGCGGTCACTGCATAGCCATAGGACCGATTTTGCAAGGATTAAAAAAGCCGGTAAACGACTTAAGCAGAGGATGTTTGGTAGATGATATCATAAATACCGTTTTGATAACGGCAATACAAGCAGGAGAGAAAAAGTGAAAATTTTAGTCTTAAATTCCGGTAGCTCGTCGATAAAATTTCAGCTTTTTAATATGAATGATAATCACGTCATAGCAACGGGTCTTATCGAGTGCATAGGCGAGGCGAAATCATACGCAAAGATGAAAAATAACGATGAAGATAAAATTTACGAAGAAAACAACCTAACTATCGCCGATCATCACGAAGGGCTTGAGGTGATGAATAGACTGTTTGTAGTTTCAAAGCTCTTAAACAGCTTAAGCGAACTTGACGGTATCGGTCATCGCATAGTTCACGGCGGAGAAAATTTTACGGATTCTGCATTGGTAAATGATGACGTGATAGCCAAGATAGAGCAAAACTCCGCCCTAGCGCCGCTTCATAATCCGGGTCATCTAGCAGGCATAAGAAACGCTATGAAAGAAAGCGGCGGTGTGCCACATGTGGTGGTTTTTGATACGACATTTCATAAAACTATACCCGAATACGCCTATAGATACGCTCTGCCTTACGAGCTTTGTAACAAATTTCATATTCGTAGATACGGCTTTCACGGCACATCTCATCACTACGTGACAAAGACCGCCGCAAAGATGCTTGGCATAGAGTATGAGAAATTTAACGCCATCTCGCTTCATCTTGGAAACGGCGCTTCGGTTTGTGCCGTTGAAAACGGAAAGAGCGTAGATACTTCCATGGGGCTTAGTCCGCTTGAGGGGCTTATAATGGGTACAAGAAGCGGCGATATGGACCCTGCGATCATAACCTATCTGCTAAATTTGGGCGAGCTAAAAGCAAACGAGATCGATACTTTTTTAAACAAAAAGAGCGGATTGCTTGGAATTTGCGGCTCAAACGATATGCGCGAAGTAGTCGCTAGGATGGATAAAGACGAGCGAGCGCGCTTGGCTTTTCAGATGTTTTGCTACCGTATCAAAAAATATATCGGAGCTTACTACGCCGTGCTTGGGCGAGTTGATGCGCTTATCTTTACAGGCGGCATAGGCGAAAACGCACCAAATACAAGAAGTAAAATTTGTAGCGAACTAACTCATCTTGGCATAAAGATAGATCACGAGCTAAATTTCGCCAAATCAAGCGGAGCAAGATGTGTGGACGATAAAGAAGCCGTGATAAAAACGCTGATAATACCGACAAACGAAGAGCTAGAGATAGCACTTGAGACAAAAAGAGTGATAGAAAACGGGAAAAATAATTAAAAAGTCCCAACAGCATCACACAATAAATCTAAATTTAAGAGAGCTAAATGAATAAAATTACCTGCATTTGCCTCGGAACAAGAAATATGAAGAAGGCTCTGGAGTTTTACAGAGACAAATTAGGATTTAAAACCGACTGCAAAGAGAGTAATCCAGATGTCGTATTTTTCGATACTTTTGGAACAAAATTTGAGCTATTCCCGCTTGAATTGCTAAGCAGGGACATTAATGAATCCAGCCCGCCGACAGGTAGCGGTTTTGCGGGAATTACGCTTGCTTATAATGTAAAGAGCAAAAAAGAGGTGGATGAGGTTATTGAGCTAGTAAGAAAGGCGGGAGGAGTAATCATCAAAGAGCCGCAAGATGTCTTTTGGGGCGGATATCATGCCTATTTTACGGATTTGGACGGCTATTACTGGGAAGTGGTTTGGGGTCCTGATTTTAAATACGATGAAAACGGATTATTAAAATTTTAGTAAAGATAGAAAATATCATCCAAAAACACAATCTCCTTTTATTGTTTGCTAAGCTAATATTAGCGTAAAAACTCGTTTTCATCACGATTTGTTTTCTTTTTCTTTTTTATTTTAAGCGGTTTGGTGATTTTAGGTTTATTAAAATCTCTGCGGTTTAAAAACCATACTATAAGTAGTAAAAATATGGCTATTGAGACAAATAAATATAAAGATTTCTCTATTCTTTGTGGATTTTTTAATTTGGATTCATAGTCATACTCTATATGAATTTTACCGTTTTCATCTTCTAGCTGAAGGATATCTTCTCCTAAAGGCATAGTCTTGCTATATATAGTTACTCTTTTACCTATAACAGGTTCATAAATTTTCTTATCTATCCTATCTATGTAGTAACGCATATAGCCGCCCTTATCGGACTTTACTACGAGCTTTCCTTCACCTTTTATCTCGTAATTTGCCGCTTCTACTAAACCTGTCGTTTTTGTAAGCTCATTTAATGGCTTAAAGTCGCTATAAAAAAATATATATCTTAACCCTTCCAATACTAATGCCAAACACATAGCAACCATAGCCATCAAAAAAGCAGATGTAAGAGTTCTTAAAAATGAGCCGTTGCCTTTAAAAGGTCTTTGTATGAAAACTATAAACGGATATGAGGATATGATTTTTTCTTTAAGTTTTTCCAATATGATTCCTGTTTAGTTTTTAAAAGAGGTATTTTACTATGATTTAAGAAATTTAGGCTAGCCAAGATAGCTAGCCTAGTTCCTAAAAGGCTAAATTTTATAGATATTTGCAGGTAGTGCTTGTCTAGCGCAGGTGCCTACTAGCCAGTCATTGAGGCTAAATTTGCCTTTGCGTTTTGGATCAAGCAGTCCTAGTAAGTTGTGGTTTATACCCACTTCGGTTCCTTCTATCCTAAGTGCAGGTTTGCCGTCTATATAGTGGGTTCTAGCTCCAAATTCGGTATGTCCAAAGCCGTGTTCAAGACTTATAACGCCCTTTGCGACGCCGTTTGTAACAAACGCAGTTCCTTTTGCGCTTGCGTATGGAGTTACGATTTTTACCTCGTCGCCCGTTTTGATATCACGCTCTTTTGCGATATCTTCACTTATACGCACGAAATTTACGGGATGTATACTTCTCATCCTATCGCTCATAATGGTGTAGTAGTGCTGAGCGTTTGATTTTTTCGAGCTTACCAGATACTTCCACTCGGATTTCGGGAAGAATTTTTCAAGCGGAGTGCCGTCGCTTGCCACAGGCTGCATAAGCGTAGGGGTTCCAGGCATGTATTCGCCCGTGATAGAGTGGCGATGTCCGCCAAGCGGCTCGTAGTATATCGAAGCAGGAGTTGGAGCAGGCACTTTTACGGTCGCTTTATCACCTTTATAAGCCGAGGTATAGTCATCATACCTTCCGCCTTTTGCAAGCACGTGAGCTACCTTTGCCACCTCTTCTTTTTTGAGATACTTTTCTATCTTTGGCATAACTCTATGAATTTTGCTAAGCTCGGCGTCTTCTTTGCTGATGTCGCTTACCGCTTCGCCGTCAAAGGCCAAATTTGCAAG
>JAUNLC010000013.1:21630-34068 GCA_030532465.1 Campylobacter sp.
CCGTCAGGCACGATGTAGTCGGCATACGCGTTAGTTTCGTTCATAAATGCGTCTATACCGATAAATAGCGGCAGATCACGGCTATCTTTTAGCGAATCTTTCACCGCCGTTTCAAGCCCCGCTTGTCCGTAGATGACGTTTGTCATGTAGTTTATAAAAATTTTAGCCTTGTAAGGATAGCCTACCGCGTGGCTTGTAAGAGTTTCATTTATAAGCGGCATGGAGATAGGATACCAAGGCTGCTGCGCAGGATATCCCGTGCCGCCCGCTGCGACCTTGCGCTTAAACTCCGAGCTTGTCTCGTAGTATTTGCCCGAACGAGATAAATTTACTCCGCTTGGTTTATACGCGCCCTCAAATTTTTCAAGATCGTATCTACCGCTTAAAAATTTATGCGTGCCTGCGCTTGCATTTACGTTTCCGCCCTTGTAGCCGTAAGTTCCCATAAGCGTATTTAGGCAAAGTATCGCAAATGTGCTCATCGCCGCTTGAGTGTGCATCATGCCGCCGTGAACGTTTGTGCTTACCTGGCGACCGTTTTTGGTGAAATTATCGCAAAGCCAAAGGATATCATCCATACTCACGCCGCAAAGCTCGGAATACTCTTTCATGGTGTGTTTGAAGGCTGACTCTTTAAGAAGTTGCATAGAGCTTTTTACGGCTACTTTTTTACCGTCTATCTCTATCTTGCCTTTGTAGTAGAGTTTGGCGGGCTCATTTATCTTGTAGCTTTGAATTTTGCCGCTTTGCGAGCATACTTGCCACTCGTCGTTTATCTTGGCGAATTTGCCGTAGTCTTTGTGTCCTTTCTCGGTTATAACAAGGTGAGTTGCGTTACACCAGTGAATTTCGCCTGCTAATTTGGCTTGCTCTAAATTTGGCTGGATGAGGTAGTTTGTCGCGTATTTTTCATTTTCGATTATCCATCTTATCATCGCCATTGCAAGCGCTGAGTCCATGCCTGGTTTTATACCTATCCAGCGCGCTTTTTCGCTTGTGGCGTATTTGATGGAATTTGACACGGTAGGATCGACGACTGCGTAGCTAAAGCCGTTATCGCCGCTTCTTGCATGAGATACCATCTTGGCTTGCTTTTGAAACGGATTTCCGCCGTTACCCGGTGAAGTGCCCCAGTAAATGCTAAATTTGGAGTGCTCGTAATCAGGCTTAGTATGAGCAAATCCGCCTGCGTTATGGGTGATCTTGCCGCCCGCTCTAAAGCCGCCGCCGCAAATTCCGCCGTGCGAGTAGTGATTAACGGTGCCGAATGATTTTTTCATAAATCTATCTACGATATCACTTCTGCCGTCATATAGATAAAAGCTTAAAAGTTGGTTGCGCTTAGTGCCGTATTCTGGATTTTCAGGATCGATTAACTCGTCCGAGTAAATCGCGCGAAGTCCGTCTACGTGTCCTTCGCCAAATAGATCTCCTCCCTCGACAACTTCCTCTATAAGCTGTTCAAAGCTGATCGTTTGCCATTTGCCCTCGCCTCTTTTGCCCACTCTTTTAAGCGGAGATAGGATTCTAATCGGCGAATAAAGCATCTCAGGAAGCATCGCGCCTCTAACGCAAACGGTAGCGCGCTGATCGTCCTCTCCGCTTCTAGTTGTTGCTATAAGAGCGTCGTTTATAGAGGTGTTATAAGGCATCCAGTGGAAATTTGCAAGCGGGTGAAAAGGGTTTCCCACAGAGCGAAGCACGCGATCATTTTTATCATCTATATGAAGTCTAAGCCCGCATTTTGTCGTGCATCCATGGCACATCGAAAAGACTACAGAGTGGCCTTCGTTCATCACCACCTTGCCGTCAACTACTTTAAATTCAGGCTCGTGAGAGTTGCCCTGAACCTTATAATCATCTACCTTCTCATCTTTATTTGCAACGGCTGCAACAGGAAGAGCCGAAGCAAGCGCAGCTTTTTTTAAAAAATCTCGTCTTTGCATTTTTAGCTCCTCTTAAAGTGTTATCTCTTCGTTCCAGTGAACGACTCGTTTATAACCCGCTTTTTCCTCGGCTTCTACGTTATTTTTCGTTAGAACCTCGCTAACTCCGTAGTAAAATACTTGCGGATTTGTATTTTTCGGACTATCTATAACCATAGTCTCGTGAGTTGCTAAAAATTTTCTGATATTTGAGTTTGGATCGTTTAGATCGCCCATTATACGGCTTCCGCCTACACAGGTTTCCACACAGCTTGGAAGCAGTCCCGCACGAAGCCTATGATCGCAAAACGTGCATTTGTCGGCTTTTAAAGTAGTCGGATTAAAATATCTTGCGTGATACGGACAGGCCTCGACGCAAAGCGCGCAACCTATGCACTCGCTGGTATTTATCTTAACGATACCGTTGCTTCTTTGATGGCTAGCTCCGGTTGGGCACATATCGATACAGGCTGGACTCTCGCAGTGATTGCAAAGTCTTGGAAGCGATGCCATGGCGGCTCTTTTTCCGTCTTTTGCGTAAGCTTCATACTCTGAAACTATGGTTCTAAACATGCCTGCGGGCACGTCATTTTCCATAGCACAGTTCATAGTACAGGATTGACAGCCGATACAGCGCGTAAGGTCTATCACCATGCCAAAGCGCTCTTCTTTACCGTCTTCAAACTTAGTCGGCGCAGCTTTTAAAGCCGTTGCCGCAACAAATAAACCGGCGGCAGCCATAAAGCTACGACGCGAATTTTGGTTTGATTGCATCTTTTCTCCCTTTATCAAAAAGTTTTTGATTTGAGAAATTTAACATAAATTAACTTAAAATTATTATTAAATTTAACTTTTTGTTTTAATTATTATTTCAAGTAGATAAATTTGATATAATTTACAAAATTTAAAATTTAGCAAGGATAACGTTTGAAATACGCACTTGATCATAAGGATAGTTTTGAAAAGTCACTACTTTTTTGGCTTGTCAGGTATGTAAAATTTAAGCTAAGCTCGCTCTCAAACAAAGAGCTAAGAGATGCCAAAGCGCTTGCGAGCGTAAACTATCTGCTAAGTCGCGAAGTAAAAAGCATAGATGAACTAGACGGCCTTGTAAAAAAGGCTAGAAACGCAGGACTTACGGGCATAAATACCTACTTTAATCCGCTTAAAAAAATTTACGAAACGCTTTGTTTTTACGAGCTTCAAAGTCTAAAGCAGATAGATGAAGAGCTGCTTAGCGAGGTTTTGGCAAGCACGACGGGCGGATTAAGCGATGCAAGCAAGAAAAACTATAGAATTTCCGTTATAAATTTCTTTGCGTTTTTGGATAAGCAAAACGAAGAGGACGGCAAGGCTCATGTTTTTGATATAAGCCTTAAAAATTGGGGCGGAGTAAGCGGAAATCGCGGTCAAAAGTTGCCTGAATTTATGGGCGAAGATGAGGTTAAAAGATTTTTAGACGCTATAGAAAATAGCGATTTTAAAGTAAATACAAACCGCAATAAGCTAATTATCAAGATGATCATTTTTACGGGCATTCGTGTAAGCGAGGCGCTAAATTTAAAGCGAAAAGATATAACCGAAGAGGGAGATTTGTATATCGTTAGAATTCGCGGCAAAGGCAATAAATATAGAATAGTAATGATAAAACGCCATCTTATAGAAGCTCACCTTGACGCGATCGCGATAAATTATATCAATAAAGAAGGCTACCTCTTTATCAACAAAAAAGGCACACGTCTAACGCAAGCTTACGTAAGCAGGATAGTCGAGCAAATTTTATTTAAGGCCGGAATTCGCAAGGAAAAAAACGGCGCTCACATGCTTCGCCACACCTTTGCTACTATGCTATACAAGAAGCAAAAAGATCTAGTGCTAGTGCAAGAAGCGCTTGGACACGCAAGCTTAAATACATCTAGAATTTATACCCACTTTGATAACGACAAACTAAAACTAGCCGCGCAGGTTGCCGAAGATATGAATACAAAAGAGTAAATTTATCTTGGAAAAGGCGGCAAGATAGCTCCTTCAAGCGCTTTGCCTATCTCGCTTTGAAATTTTGACTTAGCGTCCGCAATTTCTGCTACTTTGCCCTCATCTATCAAGATAACTCTATCGCAAAATAGCCTAATAAGCCTGATATCGTGAGTTATGAACAAAAACGAAATTTCACCCTTTAGGCTCTTTAGAAGCTGTAAAATTCCCTCTTGAAGCACAAGATCAAGGGATGATAAAGCCTCGTCCAGTATGATTAGCTTGGGATTTATCGCCATGGCTCTAGCCATACAGACTCTTTGAAGCTGACCGCCGCTTAAAAGCTTAACGTGTTTATATAAAAAATCAGGACTTATATCAAGTCGCTCAAGTAGGCTTTTTACTCGCTTTATCCTCTCGTCTTTGCTTAAATTTGAAAGATAGATCAAAGGCTCTTCAACTACTTGCAATACGTTGAAATTTGGATTAACCGCACTAAGGCTATCTTGAAAGACTATCTGAGCGCATTTATAAAACTCTCTTTTTTGCCTTAAATTTGAAAGCTTTAAGATATCTCCTTCAAATTTTATCTCTCCACGGCTTGGTTTTAAAAGCCCGATTAAAATTTTAGCTATGGTGCTCTTGCCCGAGCCTGATTTGCCAAGCAGCCCAAGCGCTTCGCCATGATATATATCAAAGCTTATATCATCAAGCACTTTTTTGCCTTGCGTCTTTTTAAAAAGCGAAAGATTGTCAAAGGTATGGCTTAAATTTCTAACACTAACCAAGCTCATTTAAATCTCCATAAAACGATAGGTGCGAGCGTATAAGCTCCTTTGTGGCTTCATGTTTTGGCGAGGCAAATATCTCTTTAACCCCGCCTTTTTCGACTATCCTACCCTCTTTCATAACCAAAACTTCATCGGCCATCTTTGCAACTACTCCGAAATCATGCGTTACAAGAAGCAGTCCGAGGTGATTTTTGGCAACCAAACTCTTTAAAAGATCCAAAATTTTCATCTGCACAACGAGATCAAGATCGGTTGTGGGCTCATCGGCTATGATAAATTTGGACTTTGAGATAAGAGCCAAAGCTATCATAGCACGCTGGAGCATACCTCCGCTCATCTCAAACGGATAGAGCTTGAGCACCGACTCGTCAAGCCCGACATCTTTGAAGGTGGATACGATAAATTTATCGCTACTAGAGCTAAAATTTCGGCTTGATTTGAGAGTTTCAACCGCATGTGCCCTTATGGACATGAGCTGGTTAAAGGCTGTTCTTGGATTTTGCATGATGGTTGCAAACACCCTACCCCGTGCCAAATTCGCATCTATTTTAGAGCCGTTTAAAAACACACTGCCGCTACTTCTTAAATTTGAAGGCACAAAACCTTGGATAGCCATGGATGTTAGAGTTTTGCCGCTACCGCTTTTACCTACTATGGCCGTTATCTTATCGGTTTTAACCTCAAAATTTACATCATCTACAAGCAAATTTTTAGCGCTTCTTATGCTTAAATTTCTAATCTCAAGCCTATCCATATCAATGCTCCAAATGCTCGTTTACATCAAGCTTATCACGCAGATAATCACCTATAATGTTAAAGCTCATAACGCATAAAAATATGGCAAATCCGGGATAGTAAATAAGCTCGGGATGGCTAAATATATGATCTTTTCCGTCGCTTATCATGATACCCCACTCCGCCATCGGAGCCTTTACACCAAGACCTATAAAGCTAAGTCCCGAGATATGAAGTATGATGTGTCCTATATCAAGAGTCGCCAAAACGATACATTGAGACAAAATCGGCTTTAGCATATTTTTCCTGAAATTTACCAAGGTGCTCGCACCCGAAGTAACGGTGATAAGGATGTATTCGTTATTTCTTAGGCTTAAAACTATGCTTCTTACTATCCTTGCATACCAAGCCCAGTGAGAAACGGCGATAGCTATGATCACGTTTATTAAACCCGTTCCTAAAATCCCAACCAAAAACAGAGCCAAAATCACCGTCGGGATACTGAAAAAAACATCGCAAATTCTCATTAAAATTTGATCCGTCCGCCCTCCCGTAAATCCTGCCGTGCCTCCTATGATGACGCCTAAAGAGATGATTATAAAAAGCGTGGCAAAGGCCGAATTTAAAGATACGCTAGTAGCGTAAATAAGCCTTGAGAACTCATCCCTGCCAAGATGATCGGTGCCTAAAAGATGAGTTAAAGAGGCCGGCTCAAATTTAGCAAGCAGATCTATCTCGTTTGGATCATAAGGCGTGATAAAGGGAGCAAAAATTCCCGTAAAAACCAAAACAAAGGCGATAAAAAACGCCATATAAAGGCTAAGTTTTCTCATCATCTTACCCCCAGTCTTATACGAGGATCAATGAGCGCATAGACTATATCTATGATAAGGTTGCTTATAACAAAAGCAAGCGCCATAAAGAGTATAAAGCACTGAATCACCGGATAGTCGTTGTTTATCATGGCTTCAACCGCATACCTGCCGATACCGGGATATGCAAAGACATTTTCTATGATCAAGGCTCCTCCCACCAGCTCTCCAAGATGCATACCGATAGCGGTAACTACGGGCAAAGAGGCGTTTTTAAATATATGTCTAAACAAAACTCCCAAATTTGAAACCCCTCTCATCTTGGCATAGGTTATATGTCTTTGGTTTTTGATTTCAAGCATATTTGTGCGAATCAATCGGGAATTTATGGCGATAGACATAAACGATATGGCAAAAGCGGGCATGATAAGATGCTCGATCCCTCCTATTCCAAAGGGCGGTAAAATTTTAAGCTTGATCGAAAAAAATATGATAAGCAAAATTCCAAGCCAAAAATTTGGCGTGCATACCCCAAGAAAAGAGAAAAACCTAACCGCATAGTCGATAAATTTATCCTTATAAACCGCGGATAAAATTCCAAAAGGGATCGAAAGCCCAAGCGTTAAAAGCAGTGCAAATCCTGCGAGTTTAAGGGTTGCGGGCAGATAATAGACCATATCCTCATAGACATCTCTTCCGGTCATATATGATTTGCCGAAATTTAAGCTCATCGCATTATTTAGCCAAATTTGATACTGGGTAATGAGCGGTTTATCTAAATTTAAAGCTCTTCTGGCCTCCAAAAGAGCCTCGTTCGTAGGAGAAATTCCCGATGCGTTAAGATAGCTCATCGCCGCATCCGTTCCGTTTAATCTAAGCATCGCAAAGATAAAAACACTCACGGTAAACATTATAGGCACGATAAACAAGACTCTTTTAACGATAAATTTAAACATTATTTGTCGCTTAAACTCATCTCTTCAAACGGTATGTGGTATTGCAGTATGCCCATTTTGACATTTTTTACCCTTTTGCTTGCAACAGCCTTGTTTGTCTCGTAAGTTATAGGTATATAGATAGCCTCTTCGTGAAGCTTGGTTAAAATTTCATGAGTTAAATTTCTCTGATCTTTTCTGTCAAGAGTTCTTAAAAGCTTTGTGATCTTCTCGTCTATGTCTTTTTTATCCTTTAGACCGATTTGCGCTTGATAATCCGCATGAGAAGGCACTCTCATAGACGCTAAAAACGCTTGAGGATCATACGGCGCTCCCCATGTGCTGTTAAATATGACGTTAAAATCGCCTGTTCTTTGTTTTTTATAAAATATCGTAGTCTCGTCCGCTTTTAAATTTAACACTATGCCAAGCTTTTTAAACTGCGCTTGCAAAACCTCTCCGATTGATTTATGCACGGCGTTATTTCCGGCATAGACAAGCTCCATCTCAAGAGCTTTTCCATCTTTATAGCGAATTTTATCCTTGCTCATTATCCAGCCGTCTTTTTCAAGTAAATTTCCGGCGTCTTCTAGGTTAAATTCATAAGCTTTAGCCTCTATATCGGCATCAGCGACCTTTTTATCAAATAAAAAATCGGCCTTTGGCTGAGTCGATAAAAATATCTTTTTGATCACCAGATCCTTATCGATGGCCATATTTAAAGCTCTTCTTACGTTTAAGCTATCGGTTGGAAATTTGTTTGAATTAAGCGCCAAAGCAAGCGTTAAAAGCGGCTGTGATACAAAGGTGTCAAACTCTTTTTTAAGCTCGTTAAAGCTATCAAGAGAGACCTGATCGCTTCCATATATAAGATCTACTTCGCCTGTCTTAAGCGCTATTACCTTTGTGTTTGGATCGGGTATAACCTTGGCTAAAATTTTAGAAAAGCTTGGCTTTTTACCCCAATATTTTTCATTTATCTCAAAGGTATCTGATATGCCCTGCTTGATATCAACGAGCTTCCAAGCGCCCGTTCCGACTGCGGATTTTATACCGTCTTTAGTGGAGCCGTCTATCATCGCAGAAGGAGCGATAAATCTAAAAGGGCGAATCAAACTAAGCTCTTTCAAGGTTGGTTCGTATGTATTTTTTATCTCTAGTCTAACGGTAAATTCATCTACGACTTCGCACTTTACAAGTATATTTGCAAGCTCAAGCCACTCGTGTCTCTTTCTGTTGTCTAAAACCGCGTCAAAGTTCATTTTGACGGCTTTTGCATCAAATTTATCGCCGTTTGAAAAGACGACATCATCTCTTAATTTAAATGTATAAATTTTACCATCGCCGCTTATCTCCCAAGACTTTGCAAGCCAAGGATAAATTTTACCGTCATCACCGTATCTGACCAAACTTTCATAAACCATATCTTGGGCAAACATCGCATTTGGCGAGTAAAGATGCGGATTTAAGGGTCCGACGTTTTTGGTTACGGCAAAATTTAGCGTATCTTTTGCATTTAACGTTAAAACCGCCAATAAAACAGCCATAGCGGCTATAAACATTTTCCTTAACATATTACACCTTCCTGTATAAATTTAATACTACTTTATATATAGTATTATTAAGTAGCATTGTATTGATTTTAGTATTATATGTCAATAGATTTTTTAATTTTTCTTAAATTTATATATTAATTTAAATAGTTAAAATATTAATCTGTTCGGAGGCAAAATTTAGCAGTTAAATTTTAAAAGAGCCTAAATTTTAGGCTCTTTATCTTGATTTATTTCACGACTTTTATTGAGATATCCTCGCCTTTTGAGTCTATCACTATCTCATCTCCACTTTCTATCTCATCTCTTAGTATCATCTCGGCTAGACGGTCTTCTACCAGCTCGTAAAGTGCGCGTCTAAGCGGTCTTGCGCCATATACTATATCAAATCCGGCTTTAGCTATAAATTTCTTAGCCTCCTCGCTCATGACGGCTTTTATACCGCGATTTGCAAGCGTTTTTTCAAGCTCTTTAAACATAATTCCAACGATTTGCACCAGACCCTCTTCGCTTAGCGGATTAAAGATGATCGTATCATCAAGCCTATTTAAAAACTCTGGCTTAAAGTAGCTTTTTAGCTCGTTTTTAACAGCCTTTTCCCTTTCTTCGCCCTTTAAATCCATAATGAAATTTGAAGCGATGTTTGATGTTAGGATGATGATCGTGTTTTTAAAATCAACCGTAACCCCCTTATTATCGGTCGCTCGTCCGTCATCCATGATACCAAGCAGGATATTAAACACATCCTTATGCGCCTTTTCGATCTCATCAAATAGTATTACGCTATATGGACGCCTTCTAACGGCCTCGGTTAGCTGTCCGCCCTCATCGTATCCAACGTATCCCGGAGGCGCTCCAAGCAGCCTTGAGACGCTGTGTTTTTCCATATATTCGCTCATGTCAAATCGGATAAGCGCCCTTTCATCATCAAACAAAAATTTAGCCAAAGCCTTCGCAGACTGCGTCTTACCCACGCCTGTTGGACCAAGAAACAAAAACGATCCTATCGGACGAGAGCCTTCATTAAGCCCTGCTTTATTTCGCTTGATAGCTCTTGCTAAAGCGTGCAGTGCAGGATCTTGCCCTACTACGCTAGCTCTTAAGTGATCTTCTATCATCAGATACTTTTGCTTCTCGCTTGTTAGCATCTTAGAAACCGAAATTCCCGTCCATTTGCTTAAAATTCCCGCTACCAGCTCTTCATCCACTTGATTTTTAAGCAGCACGCCCGCTTTTTTCATCTCTTCCCATTTTATCTCAAGCTCTTTTTGGCGGTTTGAAGCGTCTAAAATTTTGCCGTATTCTATCTCGGCGGCCTTTTGAAGATCGCCGTTTCTACGCGCTATTTCAGCCTCGTTTTTTAAGCTGTCTATCTCTTTTTTTGCATTTGAAATTCCGTTAAACACGCTCTTTTCGTTTTCAAATTTTACTTCAAGAGCTTGCTTTTTCTCGTTTAGATCGGCGATTTCCTTTTCTATCTCTTTAAGGCGCTCTTCGTTTTTAGCCTCATCTTCCATCTTAAGCGCCTCTTTTTCGACCTGCAATGTCACTATCTCACGCTTAATCTTAGCCAGCTCATAAGGCTCGCTTTCTATCTGCATCTTAAGCTCAGCCGCGGCTTCATCGATAAGGTCTATGGCTTTATCAGGCAAAAAGCGGTTTGAGATATAGCGATCACTTAGCTTTGCAGCCGCCACTAACGCGCTATCGGTTATAGTTACGCCGTGGTGAACCTCTAAGCGCTCCTTTATACCGCGCAAAATTTGCAAAGCCTCATTCACGCTTGGCTCTTTTACGTCAATCGGCTGAAATCTACGCTGAAGTGCGGCGTCTTTTTCAAAATACTTCCTATACTCTTTTAGCGTCGTTGCACCCACAGCGTGAAGCTCTCCGCGCGCTAATGCAGGCTTTAGTATGTTTGCCGCGTCCATACTTCCCTCGCTAGCTCCCGCACCTACTATAGTGTGAATTTCATCGATAAAAAGTATGATATTGCCCGCACTTTTTACCTCGTTTATCACGGCCTTTAGCCTATCCTCAAACTCTCCTCTATACTTTGCGCCCGCTATTAGCGCGCTCATGTCAAGTGCAACAACTCGCTTGTTCATAAGGCTTGTAGGAACGTCTTTTGAAACTATCTTTTGCGCCAAACCCTCGACGATAGCCGTTTTTCCAACACCAGGTTCGCCTAAAAGGATAGGATTATTCTTACTCTTTCTTATTAGAATTTGCATCATCCTAGTTATCTCTTCATCCCTTCCGATAACCGGATCAAGCTCGGCATTTATCGCTTTTTTGGTTAGATCGATGCCAAATTTTTCCAAACTATCAAGAGTCTCGTCGCTTGTTTGAGTGTCTATCTTTCTCCCCGCTCTAATGGCTTCTAAACTCTTTTTGATCTCAAGCACATCGGTAAATTTAGCTAGAATTTCTCTTATCTCCTTTAGCTCTAAAGCCGAAATTATCCAAGTATCAACCGCTATAAAGCTATCGCCCATGCTTACCATAAGAGCTTTTGCGCTCTCAAGTGAATTTAATAGTTCACGCGAAATTTGGATATTCTCTTTACTTACGTTTGAGCTGGTCGCTAGGCTTAAAATTTTACTCCTTACTTCCAAATCAACCGCATTTTTTGAGATCGTCATCTGATTAAAGACTTGATTTAGTATGGAAGCTGAGTCCGTCACCAATCCCCAAAAAACATGCAGAGGCATGACTTGCGAATTTTTAGCGTGTATAGCTAAACTTATGCCGTTTTCAAGAGCTTCTTGCATCTGTGCGGTTAAACTTTCGCCTATGTTTGCCATTTTATCTCCTTTGTTTTATATTAAAGACATTATATAACTTTAGTGAAGTATTGTCAAGTTTCATTAGTAAATTTTACTAAGTTTATCTTATAAATTTTAAATAAAAGCCCAGCAAAAAGTAATTTTCATAAAAAGCAAATTTTATATTATCTGCTTAAAATTTTTAAAAAATTCAAAGAGAAATTTCATAAATTTAAACTGTGTATTTTATTGCCGAGATTTTATAAAACCATCTTAAATTTAGCCGATTTTTAGCCAAATTTCATTAGAATTAACCCCACTTAATAATGTATAGGAGAATTTTTTGAATAAGAAAAAGCTTTTTTTTGCTTCAGGTTTTATATCAGCCGTTCTTGCGGCTGGCTTG
This sequence comes from Campylobacter sp., assembly GCA_030532465.1. Classification (GTDB taxonomy): domain Bacteria; phylum Campylobacterota; class Campylobacteria; order Campylobacterales; family Campylobacteraceae; genus Campylobacter_A. Next base: position 33,530 of record JAUNLC010000013.1, read on the forward strand.
ATAGTCGTAAATTTAAACGCGAAAAACAACCAAGATGATGCAAGCGCCAGACTTGAAGCTCTATCAAAATTTACAAAAACGATATCAACCGTTGAAAAATATTATGTTGATGATATGAAATTTAAAGAGATAGTAGATAAGGCGATTGAAGGACTTTTAAACAACCTTGACGCACATTCGGGATTTTTAAACGAAAAGGCCTTTAAGGATATGCAGGTTCAGACAAACGGCGAATTCGGAGGTCTAGGTATCACCGTAGGTATAAAAGACGGTGCGCTTACAGTTATATCGCCGATTGAAGGAACTCCTGCGGACAAGGCAGGCATAAAAAGCGGAGATATTATATTAAGAATCGACGGTAACGCAACGCTTGGCACCACGATAGAAGAGGCGGTTAATAAAATGCGCGGAAAGCCAAAGACGCCTATAACCGTAACTATCGTGCGAAAGGGCGAACCAAAGCCGTTTGACGTGAAACTCGTTAGAGATATCATATCCGTAGAATCAGTCTATGCCAAGATGATCGAAAATGAAAACAT
>JAUNLC010000013.1:34168-38092 GCA_030532465.1 Campylobacter sp.
GTAAACGGAGGAAGCGCAAGCGCAAGCGAGATCGTAAGCGGTGCGCTTCAAGATCATAAGCGCGGCGTGGTTATAGGCGAAAATACATTTGGAAAAGGAAGCGTGCAAATAATACTGCCGGTAGATGACAAAGAAGCCATTCGCTTAACTATAGCAAGATATTATCTACCAAGCGGACGCACTATACAAGCCGTAGGAGTAACTCCTGACATCACCGTTCATCCTGGTAAAGTTCCTCTTGAGGACACTCACGCTTTTGCCATCAAAGAAAACGAGCTTAAAAAGCACCTCACAAACGAGCTTAGCAAGCTGGACGACGGCAAAAAAGACACAAATTCGACAGCTAAAAAAGATGAAGTAAAAGAGGATAAGACGATTTTATCCCAAGAGAGGGTAAATGAGGACTTGCAGTTAAAATCAGCGATAGACGCTATAAAAGTTTTAAAATTCAAATAAGGAGAGAGCTTATGCAAAAGAAAGAGTTGATCTACGAAGGAAAAGGCAAAAAGATGTATGCAACAGATGATGCCGATCTTTTAATAGCCGAGTTTAAAGACGACCTAACGGCCTTTGATGCTCAAAAAAGAGGAAACGAAGCCGGAAAAGGCGCGCTGAATAACAAAATTTCAACGCAGCTTTTCAATCTTTTAAAAGAAAAAGGCATACAGACCCACCTAGTAAGAACTCTTAGCGACACCGAACAACTAATTAAAAAGTGCAAAATAATCCCTCTTGAAGTAGTAGTGCGAAATATAGCTACAGGATCGCTTACTAAGCGTTTAGCCATACCGGAAGGAACGGTTTTGCCTTTTGCTTTAGTCGAGTTATATTATAAAGACGATGCGCTGCACGATCCTTTGGTAAATGACGAGCACTGCCTAGTAATGGGGCTTGTAAAGAGCGAAAACGACCTTGACAGATTAAAGCATATAGGCAGAGAGATAAATTCGGTTTTATTTAAATTTTTTGCCGACAGAAATTTAAAGCTGGTTGATTTTAAGGTCGAATTCGGAGTTGATAAAGAGGGCAATATCTTGCTTGCGGACGAGATAAGCCCGGATAGTTGCAGATTTTGGGACGCAAATACGAACGAAAAGCTTGACAAAGATAGATTTAGACAGGATTTAGGAAGCGTAAAAGTTGCCTACGAAGAAGTTTTAAAAAGAATTTTATCTCAAGGGCAAGCATGAAAGCAGTAGTAAACGTATCGCTTAAAAACGGGGTTTTAGACCCTCAAGGCAAAGCCGTGGAGCACGCATTAGAATCGCTTGGCTTTAGCGGCGTTTCAAATGTTCGCGTAGGCAAACAAATAGTGCTTGATATAAACGCGAATTCTAAAGAGGATGCCAAAAAAGAGCTTGAGAGGATGTGCGAGGAGCTACTTGCAAATACCGTAATAGAAGACTACGAGATAAAGATATGAAAGTCGCTGTAGTCTTATTTCCCGGCACAAACTGCGAACAAGATACCAAATACGCCTTTGAGCTTTTAGGCTGCAAGACTGAAATCATCTGGCATAAGCAAGATAGTATAAATGCCGATCTGATAGTGCTTCCGGGCGGTTTTAGCTACGGAGACTATCTAAGAACGGCTGCAATCGCTAAATTTTCTCCAGCTATGAAAGCGGTTATGGAACATGCCAAAAAAGGCGGATACGTTTTAGGAATTTGCAACGGCTTTCAGATGCTTTGCGAGCTAAAACTGCTTGCGGGAGCTATGAGAAAAAATGAAAATTTAAGCTTCATCTCAAAATATCATCATCTAAAAGTTATCGCAAACTCCAACAAATTCCTCTCAAACTTAGCCGTAGGCGAGGTGCTTCATATCCCTATCGCTCACGGAGAGGGGAATTTCTATACGGACGAAGCGACCCTAAAAAGCCTTTATGATAACGAGCAAGTCTTGTTAAAATACTGCGATAAAGAGGGTAACGAGTTAAATCCAAACGGCTCGGTTGATGCCATTGCCGGAATTTGCGATAAAGATAAGAAAATTTTCGGACTTATGCCTCATCCTGAGCGAGCTTGCGAGAAAATTTTAGGTACGGATGACGGGCTTAAGATGCTTAAAGGGCTTGTTTGCTAAGATTTTTAAGCATAGTTTTATTGGCTATCTTTGTCTTTGCCGAGGAGCCTAGCGTATTTGATATGATGAAGGACGAGCGTAGCGAAAAAGTTATAAAGCGTCCTAAAATTCCCGACAATATCGCTCCTACAAACGAACCGGAGATAAATTTAAAAGATAGTCAAATTTATCAGCATGTAGAGCCGAGTCAGCTTATTTTAAAAACCTCAAACATGCCAAAACAAGCATATGAAGGTGAAATTTTTAAATTTACGCTCACGGCTAACACTCAAGATAATATCACGGTAGATATCCAAACCTCCATAAGCGAAAATGAAAACATAAAATGGCTAAATCCGAATTTGCAATGGGAAAGCGGCGGAAACGGGCTATATAAGAGCGAAGTTTATTTCGAATCAAACTCTTCAAATCCCAAAAACCCCAAAATCACTTTGAATTTAAAGCGAAACGGAGAATTTTTTCAAACCGCAAACATTGTAGTGGAACTACCTAAATTTAAAGAGGTAAAGGGCGATAAAAATTTTAACCATGTAGTAGCCGACTCTTTTGAGATAAAAAAGCACAAAACAAGCAAATTTGACGATAAAAATTTGATCATGGTTGCCGAAATAAGCGCCAAAAATAGTAATATCGCGGATTTTTATCTGGATGATGCGGGTATTATTAAACAAGGGGTTGATTCTATAAGCGGAAATTTTGACTCTCAAACCGGATATTACTTTGCCGTGTTTGGACCCGAAAGGACGAAATTTGACTTTAACTACTTCAGTCTAAAGGAGAAAAAATTCGTCAAATTTTCTCTTCCTATAGCGGTTGAAGATGACGAGATAAGCACTCAAATAGGGCTAAATCCTAAACAAAGCAAATTTGAAATTTACAAAAATATCGCAGGCTACACATTGTTAGCTATCTCTTTTGTAATGTTTTTGATAAAACGTCACTATGTATATCTGGTTGCGACTATCATTTTTGGGGCATACGGACTTTATCAATACAATCCTTTCGGAAGTGCGATCTTGAAAGAAAACGTTAATGTCAAAATTCTTCCGACGCAAAATTCAACCGTATTTTACACTACAAAAGAGCAACAAAAAGTTGAAATTTTAGGCGAAAGAGAGAGTTATAAAAAGGTGATTATGCAAGACGGCAAGATAGGATGGGTTTTTAAAAATGATCTTTTCAAGGATTAAGGCCGCTTTTTTCTCGGTTACCTTTGTCATAAGCGTTTGGCTGGTTGTATTTTTTATGTGGGCTTTTAATAGACACAACCGACCTATCAGACGTATCTGGGGAAGATTTCAAAGGCTATGCGGAGGATATAGCATAAAGATCAAAGGCGAATTTAACGACGAAGCCAACATGATCATCATGAATCATCAAAGCATGCTTGACATCATCGTTTTAGAAGAGGTTCATCCTAAAAATATCTGCTGGCTTGCCAAAAAAGAGATAAAAAAAATACCCATCATGGGAAAAATAATCGATATTCCAAAAATGATAGCCGTTGATCGAGAGAGTAAGCACTCCTTAGTAAAGATAGTAAAAGAGGCCGAAGATAGAGTGCAAAACGGACGAGTTTTAGCTCTCTTTCCGGAAGGCACAAGATCTCGTACAAAAACCCTTCTGCCGTTTAAAGGCGGCGCTAAGATAATAGCAGATAGGCTAAATTTAAAGGTTCAGCCAATAGTTCTTGTAGGCACCGATATCCTTGATGTTAAAAATTTTAGCTTCAAAAGCGGAGAGATCAAAATCATCTGCCTTGATCTAGTAGATACAAACGATAAAAACTGGCTTGAAAATACGCGCCAAAAGATGCAAGAGGTCTATGACGCCGAGCTT
>JAUNLC010000013.1:38192-45266 GCA_030532465.1 Campylobacter sp.
ACTGGCTTGAAAATACGCGCCAAAAGATGCAAGAGGTCTATGACGCCGAGCTTGCGTTAAGGCAAAATACCAAGAGTTAAATTCATCGTTTAACTCTTTACACCCTACTTTAGCGCTTCGATAAGGAGATGCATGAAAAAGATCTTTGCCGTTTTAATATTTGCTTTTGCGCTAAGCTTTGGATACGAGATAAATTTTGATAAGTTTTACGATGAAAATATCACAAACGAAGAAGTTGATAGAGAGCTTGACAATCTACTTTTAGTTTTAGATAAAAATCCGAATTTGATAAATAAAGAGTTTGGTGAATATAATGAGCGAATTTTCTCATTTTTTATCATAAATGAAAAAATAGGAAGAGTAGGTAAATTTGACTTTGAGCGTATAGAAAAAGTTTTTAAATTTAGGCCTGATCTAAATTATAATATGTATAAAATAGACAACTCTTCGCCGCTTCATATGGCTATCGCTCTAAGTTTTGATCATGAGATAAAAAATTCAATAAGCGAAGATGAAATTTTAAAACTGATAAAAATTCTAGCTAAAAACGGAGCTGATGTAAGAGCTAAAGAGCTTTTAGTCACAGCCTACTCCACTGATAAATTTGAAATTTTTAAACACCTTCTTGATAATAAAGCAAGAGATACTAGCAAAATCATGTTTTCTATCGCTGCCGATATAGCTATATTTATAGGGCACAACGGACTTTCTGTCCAGAAAAAGAAGATTGAAAACAGCAAAGAAAGAGAATTTGCAAGAACGGATAAATTTAAAGAATTTTATGAGAGCAAGATCAAATTTCTAAAAGAGTCGCTTAAATTTATAGAGTTGAATGAATTTAATCCCAAAGAGATTGAAACCTTTATAATCATAAATTCGATTTTAGACAATGACAAAGCTATTGAAATTTTGCTTAAAAACGGACTTTGCGAGCTTGAAAATGGCTGCAAATTTTTAAAAGAGCAAGCGGAATTTTATGACAGTAACGAAATTTTGAAGCTGTTAAAATAAAGTCTCCTGCGCGCCAACCCTTTTTAGTTACCAATCATCGTGATTTACATATAAATTTGTTTTTAGCTCTTTACTGTTTTAAAATTTAACCAAACTTGATACTATCTATATCAAGTTTATTGTATTTATCTTGAAAATATTAGCAATTTGTAGTATAATCTGCTAAAAATTTTAAAATAAAAGGAAAAATATGTCAAAAAAAACGGATAAATTTGAATTTCAAACCGAAGTAAGCGAGCTGCTTGATCTAATGATCCACTCGCTTTACTCGAACAAGGAAATTTTCCTAAGAGAGCTTGTATCAAACGCATCTGACGCGCTTGATAAGCTAAACTACTTATGCTTAACCGATGAGGCCTACAAGACGCTAAGCTACACTCCAAGAATCGACATAAGCTTCGATAAAGACAAAAAGACGCTAACCATCAGCGATAACGGCATCGGAATGAATAAAGAAGATCTCATAAACAACCTTGGCACCATCGCAAGAAGCGGCACAAAGAGCTTTTTAAAAGAGCTTAGCGGCAAGGCTAAAAAGGATAGTTCGCTTATCGGACAGTTTGGAGTGGGCTTTTACTCGGCGTTTATGGTTGCTGATAAGATCGAAGTTCTAAGCAAAAAAGCTCTTGAGAATGAAGCCTTTTTATGGAGCTCGGACGCAAAAAGTTATGAGATAAAAGAGGCCAAAAAAGAGTCTCAAGGCACAACCATCACGCTTCATCTTAAGGATGACGAATTTAGCAATATATATAGAATCGAAGGCATAGTTAAGAAGTATTCAAACCATATTCCCTATCCGATATTTGCGGATAAAGAGGAGTATATAGCGCCAAAAGAAGGCGAAAAAGAGGGAAGTTATGAGAGAAAAAACGTTCAGATAAACAAGGCTTCAGCCCTTTGGAGGATGAATAAAACAGCCATAAAAGCGGCCGAATACAATGACTTTTACAAACAAATCAGCCATGATAATACCGATCCGCTCTTTCATATACACACAAAAGCCGAAGGAAAGATCGAATATAGCACGCTATTTTTCATACCTGCCACAGAGCCGTTTGATCTATTTCGCGTGGATTATCAAAGCGGCGTAAAGCTATATGTAAAATGCGTTTTCATAAGCGATGATGCTAAAGAGCTGCTTCCTGCGTATTTAAGATTTGTAAAAGGAATCATCGACGTAGAGGACCTACCGCTTAACGTAAGCCGTGAAATTCTGCAAGAAAACGCGATAATGAGAAGCGTAAAAGAGCAAAGCGTAAAGAAAATTTTAAGCGAACTTGCCAAGCTAAAAGATAAAGATAGAGAAAAATACATAAAATTTTACACAATGTTTGGCAAAGTGCTTAAAGAGGGACTTTACGGATTTGGCAACGATAAAGAGCAAATTTTAGATTTGACGCTGTTTAAATCAAGCAAAAGAGAGGGATTAATAAGCCTAAAAGAGTATAAAGAGGCTATGAATAAGGATCAAAAAAGCATATACTACATAAGCGGCAACAACGAATCGATGCTTAAAAACTCTCCTTTGCTTGAAAGCTTTAAGAAAAAAGGTATCGAAGTGCTAATCATGGATGAAGAGATCGACACTATCGTAATGCCGATGGTTGATGAGTTTGATAAAACTCCTATAAAGTCGATCACCCATTCTGATGTAGATAGCGAGATAAAAGATGAGAGTGAGGCTGTTGATGAAAGCAAGCACGTGGAAATTTTGGCTAAAATGCGTGAAATTTTAAAAGATGAAGTTAAAGACGTTAAGCTCAGCTCTCGTCTAAGCGAATCGGCCGCAGTCTTGGTATATGACAAAAACGATCCCGACTTTGCTATGCAAAATATCTTAAAGCAGATGGGGCAGTCAAATATCCCTAAGGCAAAGCCTATTTTAGAGATAAATCCGGATCATGAAATTTTTGAAAAACTTAGTAAAAACGAGATGATGATACATGATATCTCGACACTGTTGCTTGATATGGCAAAGTTAAACGAGGGTATGAGTATAGATAATCCGGCAGAATTTAGTAAAACCTTAACAAAAATAATATTAAAGGCCTTATAAAAGTTACAATTTTATGACAATTTAAATTAAATAAACTATAATTATCTTTCATTTAATTTAAATTTAAAGGCTGTTAAGTATGAGTATCCTTTACTCTAAAAATTTTCAGCGTCTTATAATGGCGCTTTGTGTCAGTCTTATAGTTGGCCTTGGCTATGTCTTTTTTCAAATAGAGGAGACATCCGCCAAGGTTGCAAATTCTTCTCAAAAACAGCTTAACTCCTACAAGCTGGCAAATGAACTACGTAAAAGCTCCGATGATCTAACCAAATTTATAAGACTCTTTGTTGCAACGGGAGGAAATGAGGTTTACGAAAGAGAATACAATAAAATCTTAGATATAAGAAACGGTAAAGTCGCGCGACCCGACACAAATGAAAAGATAGCCTTAAAAGAACTTATGAAAAAAGAGGGCTTTAGCTCGGATGAGTTTAAAAAGCTAGAAGAGGCTGAGGAGAGATCTTTAAATTTAGCAAACCTTGAGTTTGAAGCTATAAATATGATAAAAAACTCTACGGAAAGTATAAGCATAAGAGAAAAAGCCATAAATATGGTTTTTGGCGACAAATACAACGGCTACAAAGAGCAGATAGCAAAGCCGATAGACGAGTTTTTTGTCATGGTTGAGAGTAGAACGGCAAAAGAGCTTAGCACATATCAAAAAAGGCTTGATAATATACATACCATATTTTTAATGCTCTCAAGCATATTAGTTGCGGCTATACTTTTCTTTACATATCTTGGCAAAAAGGTTACGGAAGGAATTTTGGGAGCTAAACCGTCTAAAATAGAAGAGATTATTAAAGAAATTTCAGACGGGAATTTAGCTGTTAAAATTTCTACAGAATTTAAAAATAGTGCTCTAGCGCTTTTAAATATCGCTACAAACAATCTCAAAGGGCTTGTATCGGAGGCAAAATATCTATCTAATGAAAACTCTTCTATAGCCCAAGAGCTATCGGCTACATCTTTAAAGGCGGGTAAAAATATAGAAGAGTCGTTAATTATCACAAACGAGACTACAAATCAAGCCTCTCTTATAAAAGAGCAGATCCAAGCCTCGATTAAAGAGGCAAAAGAGAGTAAAGATGATATGCAAAAAGCCATAAGCGATATAGATGAGGCAAATGAAGCTATCAAAAACTTAAGCGATAAAATAGGATGCAGCGTAAAAACAGAGCTTGAGTTGGCAAGTAAAATAGCCGAGCTTAATAAAGACGCCGAGCAGGTTAAAAGCATACTATCAGTTATAGACGAGATAGCGGATCAGACAAATTTACTAGCTCTTAATGCTGCGATCGAAGCGGCTCGCGCGGGTGAGCATGGAAGAGGATTTGCGGTAGTTGCCGATGAGGTAAGAAATCTGGCTGAAAGAACGCAAAATTCGCTAGTTGAGATAAACTCGACTATAAACGTCATAGTGCAAGCCATATCAGAGTCAAGCGAGCGCATGAATATAAACTCAAAACAGATAAGCAAGCTAACTTTAGTGGCCGATGAAGTAAAAATGAAGATAACATCAATGAGTGAGAGTATGAAAAACGCTATAGTAATGTCTGATAAAGCGGTTGAGGATTATATACAAACCGGAAACAATGTAAATCGCATCATGCACGCGATGTCAAATATAAGTGAAATTTCAGCCCAAAATGCAAAAAGCGCAGAGGAGTTAGCAAGCGCTGCAGAGCATCTAAGCAAGATGACAGAGACTCTAAACAACAAACTCTCTAAATTTAAAACCTAAAATAGACAAAATTTAAGCGGTAGCTCTTATCTCTGCCGCTTAAAAGCTTAAATTTCATCCGTCTTTTGCGTATGATAGCCTTCATCTAAAAGTTTTGCCATGCCTCCGCTTAAATTTATAACCTCTTTAAAAAGTCCGCTTGAGGCTAAAATTTCAGCTCCCATCAAACTTCGCACCCCTCTTCTACAAATAAGCGCAACCGGCTTGTTTGGATCAACAACGGCTAAAATTTCATCTAAAAATTTTGGATTAAAAATTCTATCGTTATCATAAAAATAGACCAATTTAGCTCCCTTAACGACTCCCGTTTCAAGCCACTCATAAGGCGTTCTGATGTCTATTAACTGCTCAAAGCTTTCGGCGTTTTTAGGGTTTATTTCTATATTTGTTATTTGGTTAAAATTTGGCTTTGGCACGCCGTCTCCTTAAATTTCACTTTTAGCCATCCCCGCTTCTACTAAAAAACAGCTTGGATGGTAATTTATCTTCTTAATTTTATCGTATTTTGCATAACTTAGATATAGCTCATCGCGAGCTCTGGTAACCGCCACATAAAATAGCCTGCGCTCTTCTTCTAGGCTTCCGCCCATACTCATGAGCTTTAAATTCGGAAAGCGATTTTGCGCAAGATCGACGATAAAAACCTGATCAAACTCAAGCCCCTTGCTTGCATGAACGCTTAAGAGATTTACGCCCTCGCCGCTACTCATCTCGTTGCTTCCAAGCGTGATAAAGTTGTAAAAATTCTGTGCATCCGAGTAGTTTTTAGATAGCTCGCTTAGCACTTCGGCTTTAGCCATTATGCGCTCTTTAGCTTGCGTTTTTAAGCTCTCATCGATGTTTCCGTTTTTCATAGTGGCACGTTTAGTTGCTAAATTTTCAACCACAAGAGCGTAAATTTTGCTTGTTTTTATCTCGTTTATCAAAGAATTTGGACGAGTTAGCCTCCTAGCGTAAGTTAAGAAGTTATAAATTTCATATAAAAAAACCGCCCCACTCTCGCTTAGTTTTTGCATTTTTAAGATCGGATGAGCAAAAAATTTCTCGCTAAAGTTAAATTTGGCAAACCTTGACATCTCGCCTATCTCATCAGCCTCATCAAAAAGCCCAAGCTGATAGTTTCGCCTCTTTTTCTCAAACAAATTTACGCTCTCATCGGGATTTAAAAGCCCTTCGACCACATTTTGGTGTCCAAGTTTAACCAAAGAATCAAATATCTCCTTACTAAGTGCGGCGCCAACGCCTTTTGCATACTCAAAGATATGGATAAAGGCCATTATGTCTTTTGGATTTATAAGAATTCCCATAAGATCCATAAGGGCTCGCACTTCCCTGCTCTCAAAAAAGCTAACCCCTCCTTTGCGCTTTGAGTTTATCCCTCGCTCCCTAAGCGCAACCTCCAATCCATCCGCGCTTGAGTTGTTACGAAATATGATGGCTATCTTTTCAGGGCTAAATTTCGAGCCTTTGATTATATCGGCGATATTTGAATACTGTGAAAAAAGCTCGTCATAAACAAGCAGTTTGGGAGATGAAAACCTCTTCTCGTCTCTTCCTACGATCAGCTTTTTTTCATAAAGCCTAGGATTTTTTGAGATTACTTTATTTGCAAGCGCAAGTATGCTTGAACTGCTTCGGTAGTTGATGTTTAAGGCATAAATTTTAGCGTTTAAAAAGCGGTCTTTAAAAGAGCCGATTATCTCGATATTTGCGCCGTTAAAGGCATATATACTTTGATCAAAATCGCCTACGCAAAAGAGACTTTTTGTATTAAACGCATCGATGAAAGAGCCTTGAAGGGTATTGGTGTCTTGATACTCATCTACTAAAATTTCATCAAAGCTTAGCGGTGCGCCCTTTTTAAGCTCTTTTCTCATCTTTATAAGAAGATCGTTAAAATCCGCATAGCCGAATTTCGCCTTTTCTTCCTCAAATTCACGTAAAACATCCTCGTAAATTTCAGCATACACGCCCTGTTCTTCGCTTCTTTCCTTTAGCCAGTCGGCAAAATTTCCCTCCATTACCGAGTTTTGAAACAGCGAGTAAAGATCGTAAAGATAAGCTCCGCCGTAAGCCTTTATATCGCTTAAGTGGTGAAATTTACGTCTATCCACAAGAGTTTTTAGAAGAGTTTTTAGCTCGCTTGGCTGTTTTAGAGTTACGCCTTTATCAAGTGATTTTAAAAGCGAGTAAGAAACCGAGTGAAAAGTGCCTGCGGTGATCTTAGAGGTGATTTTTTTATCAAAATATCTATTTAAGCGCT
>JAUNLC010000013.1:45366-49804 GCA_030532465.1 Campylobacter sp.
GTGCCTGCGGTGATCTTAGAGGTGATTTTTTTATCAAAATATCTATTTAAGCGCTCTATCATCTCGCTTGCGGCTTTATTTGTAAAAGTTAGCAAAAGTATGCGCTCCGCTTTAACTCCTAAATTTAGAAGGTGCGCTATGCGAGCTACGATAGTAGAGGTTTTTCCGGTGCCCGCACTTGCTATAACCAGATTGTGTCCCGCAGGAGCGGTAGCGGCGGAGTATTGTTCGGTATTAAGTCTTGAAAGCGGCATTAAATTCTCTCTTTAAAAAGAGGCGATTATACGATAAGTTAAATTTAAAGAGCATAAATTCAATTTTGCGGCAGTCAAATTTAAAGCAAAAATTAACATCTTTGTAAGTAAATTTTAAGTAGAATCAAAGCCTAAATTTAAGAGCGGAGAGAGAATTTGCAAGTAGATAGACAGATATTTTACGCCTGTGTAGCTCTTATTACCATAGGCATTATCTTTTCGCTTTCTCTGCCTGTTTTTACCGTGCTATTTTTTAACTACGATACCTATCACTTCTTTTTAAGACAGCTCGTAGTAGGAGTTATAGGCATATTTTTGATGTGGAGCATATCAAGGTTAAATCCCGACAAGGCGCTTATCTGGATAGGCTTTGCGCTTTTTATAGTTTGCGGGCTTTCCATGGGTATCATGCACGCACTGCCGGCATCTATGGTTACGGATGCGGGAGGTGCGAAGCGCTGGATACGCTTGCCAGGGTTCTCTTTAGCTCCGGTTGAGTTTTTTAAGATAGGATTTGTATATTTTCTGGCTTGGAGCTTTGCAAGAAAGATTGACGATAGCAAAAAGAGCTTAAAAGAGGAGTTTAACCTAATACTGCCCTATCTGTTTTTATTTTTGATAGTGGTTTATCTTATCGCGGTTCTTCAAAACGACCTCGGGCAGGTTGTAGTGCTTGCACTCACTCTTATCATGATGGCTTTGTTTGCAGGAACGAGCCTTAGACTTTTTGGATTGGGAGCTTTAGCCGCTATCGCCCTTGCCATACTTGCCATCGCAACATCCGAGCATAGAATTTTACGTATCAAATCATGGTGGGGAACGATACAAAACATGGTTCTTTCGATGCTTCCTGAAAATTTAGCCGAAGCATTAAGGGTGGCTGATGCGCCTGAACCTTATCAAATTTCTCACTCGCTAAACGCGATAAAACACGGGGGATTTTTTGGAGAAGGTTTGGGAGCGGGAGTTTTTAAGCTAGGATTCTTAAGTGAAGTTCATACGGACTTTGTGCTGGCTGGAATCGCCGAAGAGGTAGGCGTTCTTGGCATATCTGCCATTACTTTTATCATCATTTTTTTACTATATAGAATTTTTAAGGTCTCATCAAGAAGCGAGAACAAGGTCTATCACCTATTTTCGCTCGGTATAGGGCTTTTGATCTCGCTTTCTTTTTTGATGAACTCTTACGGCATCACCTCGATAACACCTATCAAAGGTATAGCTGTTCCGTTTTTAAGCTACGGAGGAAGCTCTATACTCGCCCTTTGCATAGGTATAGGAATGGTTTTGATGATAAGCAAGCGAGCCAAAGAGTGATAGTTATAAGCGGAGGCGGAACGGGCGGACATCTAGCTATCGCCAAGAGTTTAAACGAAGAGCTTGTAGCTCGTGCGGAAAAGACCGTATTTATCGGCTCCATAAACGGACAAGATAGGATGTGGTTTGAAAATGATGAAAATTTTAGCGATAAAATTTTTCTTCCGAGCAAAGGCGTAGTAAATAAAAGAGGTTTTGGAAAACTTGCTTCGCTTTTAAATATTATCAAACTATCTTTTAAGTGCCGAAAAATTTTAAAAAACAACAGAGCAAAAGCCGTTATAAGCGTAGGAGGATACAGCGCGGCTCCGGCGGCGATAGCTGCAATCATCTCAAACACTCCGCTTTTTATCCATGAGCAAAATGCGATAACGGGCAAACTAAATAAAATTCTAAAGCCGTTTGCCAGAGGATTTTTTAGCTCTTACGAAAAACCGAAATTTGACTATCCGGTAGCAAGTAGATTTTTTCAAAGCGCAAGAGTTAGAAGCGAGCTAAAAAGCATAATCTTTTTAGGCGGTTCTCAAGGCGCGGCGGCTATAAATTCGCTTGCTTTAAATTTGGCTCCCGCGCTAAAAGAAAAGAACATAAATATAATTCATCAATGCGGCAAAAACGGCTTTAGCGAGCTTAAAAACCAATATAAAAGATTGGGTATAGAGGTGGATCTTTTCGAGTTTAGCAAGGATATAGAAAACAAGATGAACAGAGCCGATCTAGCCATAAGCAGAGCGGGAGCTAGCACGCTATGGGAGCTTTGTGCAAACAATCTACCGACTATCTTTATACCATATCCATATGCGGCAAAAAATCATCAATTTTACAATGCTAAATTTTTAGTAGATAGAAATTTGGCTAAATTTTGCTTTCAAAAAGATGGGAAAGTTGATGAAGATGAGATCTTAGCGCTCATAAATTCCATAAATTTAAAAGAAATTTCATCAAATTTAAAAGATCAAATCAACCAAAACGGCGCCAAAAAAATCATAGATCAAATTTTAAGCTAAGCTCTCTCCGATAGAGTCTATCTTAAGCTCTTTTAACTCATATGCCAAATAGTGATATATAAGCTCTTGGGTCTTTAAACTCTCATCGCTAAATACAGGCTCGATCATGGATATGATCTTGTCGGTCATGCCTGCTATCTCGATCAAAAGAAGTTCGTCGTGTCGCTCTTTAGCTAGTTTAATACTGTAAAGAAGAAATTTATAAAGTATCTTAAACTCTTTTAATATCACATTGGAGATGATAACGGCTCTAGCCCTAAGCGTCTCATCGATTTTTTTTTGAAATTCTATAAGCTGCGTTAAGGCTTTTTTTATCTTTTTTCTTTGACCCCCGCCCCTTGCTATCCAACGCTTAGAATCATCCTTGAGTAAATTTCCATACTCAACGGTTAATACCCCTATGATGAATTTTATATTTTTTGAGGCGCGAGAGAGCATATCGCTAACATCTAAGCTTACGCCTTTTTTTTCTGTTTTTAAAGCGATTTTTCTAATTATTTGATCAAGATATATGCTTATGTTTTTGTAGTAGTCGTCATTATCAAAAACATTTTTAAAATACAGACTGTCTTTGCGCTGATCTAATATGTCGTGTTTCTTAATCGATTCAACAAGCGAGCTAAACTCGATCACGCCCATCTGGATAGGCTCCATCTTAATCTTCGTCTCATCAAGAGATTTAATCTCGCTTTTTATCTCTTCTATATCTTTAAAAATCGAAGTGTAATCCATCTAATTTCCACGCTGTAATTTATGAACAAGTTCGTCATAACTTATCTTATTTTCTTTTAAAATTTGCTCAAGCAATTTACCTGAGGCTTCCATACCGCCTGATTTTTCGGCATCTAATAGTTTTTTGTAAATGCCATCTATAACCTTAACCCCGTCCATATTCGGACTTCGTCTAACAGAGTGATATCCTACTATATCGCCCTTTTCGTTTAAAGAGGCGGTAACATTTGCAAAAACCCAATAAAATCCTCCCTTAAAGCTCTTGTTTTTGACAAATGCAAAAATCTCCTTTTTTGACTTGATCCTATCCCACAAAAGCTTAAAAACGATACGAGGCATATCGGGATGTCTTATGATATTGTGCGGTTTGCCTAAAAGATCGCTCGACCTCGCTCCGACTATTTCTAAAAAAGCCTCATTACAATATGTTATCTTGCCTTTTGTATCGGTTTTGGAAACTATAAAATCACTCTCTTTTACAAAATACTGTTTTTCTTCTTGCATACTATAAAAATACCTTAATCACAAAGGATAACTCACATAATTAAAAAGAATTATATCCAATATAAAATGTAAATTTTATAAATTTTTAATAAAACCATCCATTTCGTCGATAAGAATTTTAAAATTAAATTTTACGCATAAACGGCATAAATTTGTCATACCGATCAAATTTACCACTTGCCGCTAGCTCCACCGCCGCCAAAGCTTCCGCCCCCTCCGCTAAAGCCGCCGCCAAAAGAGCTGCTTGAGTCATCGCTGCTTGAGCTGCTATATATTCCGCTATTAAAACTTTTTTTAGATCTTCTTTTTTTAGAGCCGTTTATCTTTTTAACCATAGGATAAAATAGTATAAAAAAGGCTCCAAGCAGTATAAAAGAAGCTAGAGCCGCATCGCTTTTTAAAAAAATATCCAAAAAAGAGGATGAAAAGATACCCGCAAACGCGGACATAAAAGAGGTTAGCCCAACATCTTTTAAAAACTTAAATTTAAAGATAGCGCCTATAAAAAGCAAGACAAATCCACCAACCACCATAATGCTGCTAAAGCTAAAAAACGTATCCATCTTTGAATCTACAACATAATCATTCCCACTATCTTCATCTATGAAGTCCAGTATCTTAGTT
>JAUNLC010000056.1 GCA_030532465.1 Campylobacter sp.
CCTTCATCAAACATACCGCCCAAATTTAAAGCGTGCAAAATAACCGACATAGGATAAAAAACAACAAAAGAGAAACTTAAAGGAAGAACGGCAAACTGCTGAAAACTAATGAGCGGAAAAAAGTAAAGCACAGGCACAATCATCGCAAGATAAACCCATAAATTTAGCAAGATAACATGAGTTAAATTTGAAAATTTATCCTTAAAATGGTGCAGATAAAGATAGATGAAAAACACTCCCGCACAAGAGAAGTAAAATCCCAACCTAAAGGCCAAATTTGGCATAAAACTAAGCGCTAAAACGATGATAACAGCTAAAATTTCAAAGCTTACTATGTTGATATTTCTACTAAAGAGATAAAAAACAAGCAAGCTCATCAAAAACGCCCGCAAAAACGACGGCACAAAACCTATCGTAACAAGATATCCAAAAAGAAAGATAAAAATCGCGATACTTATATCAAATTTCTCATTTCGATAGGGAAAATAGCGTCTTTGAAAGTAGCCGTAAGGCAGGCGCAAACAAAAATAAAGCACCGCAAAAATAAGCCCCAAATGATAGCCCGAAATGGAGATAAGATGAGCTATGCCAAAGTGATTTACATCATCTCTTAACTCTTTTGAGATCGGAGTTGCTAAAAATAAAGCGGTAAAAAGCTCTCGAGGTTTTGCCAAATCGTGCTGGTTTGCGATAAATTCATAAAATTTATCTCTAAATTTTTCCAAGCCGTCGCTTTGAGAAGCGTTTCTTAACTCAAGCGCTCCGAAATTTGGCATATAAAAGCTTTGACTTAAAAAATCTACAAATTTCACATTGTTTTGAATGGGACGGATTAAAATTCGAGAATTTATCGCGGGCTCAAATTCAGCCTTTGTAGTAGTGTAAAAGCTAAAATTTTTAGCCCTTAACTTAAGTATGCGTTTTGTTTTACCCCGCTCGCTTGTTTTAAGATAGCTTTGAGCGACTTTTACGTTTAAAACAAGGTATTTTTCGCTTTTAAACTTGTTAAATTCGTAAAATTTAAATGCCAAATTTAAAAGCAAAACAAAAGCGCAAAAGGCTAAAAACAGCCAAATTTCACGCCTATTTTCAAACAGTAAATTCTTATGCACTAACCCGTAAATTCCGTAACTTGCGGAGCGAAGCTCTTATCCACAAATCGCGTAAATTCCTTCTGAAATATCACCTCAACCGTTCCAACCGGACCGTTTCTGTTTTTACCGATGATGATCTCGGCGTCCTCTTCGATCTTATTTGGGATAAATTTACGCACATACTCCTTGCCTTCGGCTTTTGCGCGCTTTTCACGCTCTTTTTCCTCCTGCTCGAGATAGACCTCATCACGGTAAACAAAAAGTATCATATCGGCATCTTGTTCGATGGCTCCTGATTCTCTTAAGTCGCTTAGCATAGGGCGTTTATTAGCACGCGCTTCAAGGCTTCGGTTTAGCTGAGACAGTGCGATTATCGGCATATCAAGCTCACGCGCAAGAAGCTTTAACCCGCGCGAAATTTCGGCTATCTGCAAATGTCTATCGGCATAGTTTGAAGTAGCCATCATAAGTCCGATATAGTCTATGACGCATAGCGAAATTTCGGGATGACTTGATTTTAATTTACGCATTTGAGTTCTGATTTGATGGATATTTACATATCCGCTATCATAAACAAAGAGCTTTTTAGACGCCATATCATCGCAAGCATCGCTCATCCTGTTCCACTCTTCATCATCCATTTTCGCCGTCATGATGTTTTGAAGCGGGATTGATGTTTTAGCCGAAAGCATTCTTAGCATGATCTGCTCGGCAGGCATTTCAAGCGAGAAAAAGACAACTCCGTTTCCGCGGCTTAGCACGTGATTCATCAAATTTAGACAAATCGTCGTCTTTCCCATACCAGGGCGCGCCGCGATGATGATAAGATCGCCGTTTTTAAAGCCCTTTGTCATCTCGTTTAACTGCTTAAATCCCGTATCGATACCCACGATATCTTTATCTTCAAGAAGCTTTTGTTTTTCAAGATGAGCTAAAACATCCTCTATGATCTCTTGGCTATCCTTTATGACACCGGTCGCCGAGCCCTCAACCAGCGCATAAAAGCTTTGGCTTAGCTCATCGACCATATCACGGCTTGGTTTGTCCTCGTTTACCTTGCTTGGAATTTGATGCGCGATCTTTACCAAAGAGCGCTTTATCGACTTTTCGCGAAGCTCGGTTGCGTATTTTTTGATATCCAAAATGGAGTTTGTGCCAAGTATGCTTGCAAAAATTTCTTCGTCGAATTTATTTGCAAGCTTAGTCTTTAAAAATGCCGTTTCTATCGGATTATCGGCATTTAAACAATCTATCATAGCGCCAAATATATCGCCGTGTCCTTTTAGATAAAAATCCCCAACCGAGATGATGTCAAAAATTTCGGCCAAATTTTCACTGTTGTAGATGATGGAACTTAGTATCGCACGCTCCATGTCAAGATCATAAAGGTTATGCATATTTATTTCGTTACTCTTAGCCACGCGACTTTATCTCCTCGTCAAGTTCCAGTAAAAACCTATCCACCAGCTCGCTCTCTTTAAGCCTAGCAACCACTTCGCCGCGCCTCATTATAAGTCCGCTTTCTTTTCCAAAGGCTATCGCTACGTCAGCTCCTTTAGCCTCTCCGATAGCGTTTACTACGCAGCCCATGACAGATACATTAAGCGGTTCTTTTATGCCTTTGGTTTTTTCCTCTATGATCTTTATAGCCTTCATAAGATCGCTTTGCAAACGCCCGCAAGTAGGGCACGAGATGATGTTAAGCCCCTCTTTTTGCCTTCCGCTATCCTTTAAAATAGCCTTTGCGACCTTTATCTCCTCTTCAAGCTCGCCCGTGATGCTAACTCTCATCGTATCGCCGATTCCTTCAAGTAAAAGCCCGCCAAGCGCGATAGCTGATTTTATAGTAGCGTGAAATGTAGTTCCAGCCTCCGTAACGCCCAAGTGAAACGGATAGCTAACCTTTGGACGAAGCTCTCTGTAAGCCTGCATAGTTCGCTCTACATCGCTTGACTTAAGAGAAATTTTTATATCGGTGAAATCAAAATCTTCCAGCAATTTAATATTATACATCGCAGAAGCTACCATCGCTTCAACGGTGCGCCCGAATTTGTTTTCAAACTGCTCTTCAAGCGAGCCTGAATTTACGCCTATTCTTATAGGCAAATTTCTTTGCTTGCACGCTTCAACAACGGCTTTTATGCGATCTTTTGAGCCGATATTACCGGGGTTTATACGAACCGCATCGACAAATTCGCTAACCATAAGCGCGTAACGGTAGTTAAAATGAATGTCGGCAACTACAGGAAGCGGACTTTGCGCCACCACTTCCTTTAAAGCGACGACATCTTCTTTATCAAGCACCGCACAGCGCACTATATCGCATCCTGCAAAATAAAGCCTATTGATCTGCTCTAGCGTGCCTTTTACGTCCTTAGTCTTTGAAAATGTCATCGACTGAACCGAGATAGGAGCGTCGCCGCCTATTAAAACATCACGAATTTTTATCTGTTTAGTTGGATATCTTTGCAAAATTTACCTTTAGTTTTTTGCATAATTATAAAAAATTTTCTCTTTTAAGCCGCTTTTGCGTCATAAAAATAGTTAATTTTAGTTGTGTTAAGCAATCTTAAGTGGATTAAAATTTCCACTGGGCGTTTATGCCTGCGCCAAACCCTCTTTTTTTACCCGCAGTTGCTTTTAAGCTAAAATCCATAATTAGTTGATCAAATTTAAAGCTGGCTCCAACCTCTGTTAAGATAGAATTTCCCTTGATAGATGGACTTACTATCTCTTCGTTGTAAGTTATATTGCGTCCTTTTGCCTCGCCTTTAAACTCTCTTTCATAAGCAGCTCCTGCATAAAAAGATGAAATTTTGCTTAACTTATAGCTATACTTAATGCCAAATTTAGCGGCTAAAGAATTTGAAGCTTTTAACTTTATCTTATCGCCTACGACATCTATATCCTTGCTATTTAACCTTGTATAGTAACTCTTGGCATGGATATCAAAATTTGCAACATCATTTAGCCAAACCACTCTGCTTGCTCCTAATTGCACAGCATAGTATCTTCTTGTAGCATCATATCTTGGCAAGATAGCCGCGCTTAGATCGTTTTCATAATCAGTGCTTATCCTGCCTAGTTTTGCGCCGGTATCTATATAAAAATTATCTTGCAAGTTAAATTTGGCAATCACGCCTGCGCCATAATATTTAAAATTTCCTTTTCCTCTTATCTTGACATCTGTAAAATCATTGTAACTATCATATTTGCCGCCGCCAAACTCCAAAAAGGCTCCCGTATTGTGACCGTCCGCCTCTTTTATAACTCCTGCAACCGCTGCAAAGCTCTTTACATCTACATGCGAACCTGATTTTAATCTTGTTTTTGAGATTGTCGAATTTGCAAAAACTCCATTTGCGTCAGCATTTAAAATAGTCGAGTCCAAAAGATCAAAGCCTTCACTCACCGCATACATCTCAGCGATAGTTGTTTCTAGTATATTTTTTGGATATGGCAAGAACTTTCCTCTGGAGGAAACTACCACGTATAGATTTTTACCTGCGCTATCTTTTTCAAGTTCAAATTCATACAACATTGATATTCCTGATTGAAGTTGTCCTATATGATTTGTCATATCTACAGGATAAATTATGCCGCTTGTAGACCTTATCAGTGTAAATTTATCCTTTAGCTTTAAATTTGCCCCATTAACCATGTATGCGCCTATCTTGGATGCGCTTAAGTTGGTTTTTACGGCATTATCCGTTAGAGTAAGCATAGCTTCGCTGCTTGCCATATCATTTGGGATGTAAAAATTTACAAATTCAAAGTTCAGTATGTTTTCAGCAGTGATATTTTTGCCTCTTACGTTAAGCGTATTGCCGCTAAATTTATCTCCCCCTGTGCCATCGCCTCCATATATCTTACCGCTAAAGTTAATGTTTTGCGAGTCTAAATTTACGATATTGTCGTTAGCATTTCCATAATTTGCATAACCGCCATACAGGCTATTTAGTTGCGCGCTTTTAGATATGGTTATCAGGTTTTCATTTGCATTACCGTTTGATGTGTATCCTCCATAAACTCCAAGCTCAACACTCGCGCTTTCTATCGTTATATGATTTTTATTTACATTTCCGCTAGTTAAGGCATATCCGCCAAAAACATCTTCCTTAACATACACACCGTCATCTAAAACGACCTTGTTTTCGATAGCTTCGCCTCTGCCAACCCTGCCGCCAAGCACGCTTTTGTCAACCACACCGCTATTTACAATTGCTTTATTTTTATTCGCACTTCCATCCTGATCAACATATCCGCCAAAAATTTCACCATTGATACGCGCACTACCATTTACCACCGCTTCGTTTTGGCTCGAATTTCCATTACCGGTGCGCCCGGCGACCACATCTTTTTGTATATTTGAGCCATTAATTGTCGCTTTATTTATAAGAGCATCGCCATTTTCAAATACATATCCGCCAAATACATCTACTTTTACGGTAGAGCTGTTTGCAACCGCTTCATTTTCATTTGAATTGCCGTTCTTTGTGCGACCACCTATCAAATTTTCTTCCACGATAGCTTCGTTTGCAGATACGCTGTTTGCTATAGAGTCGCCTCTGTTGTCCGTGTAGCCGCCATAAACACTCTTGCCGATGGTTGAATTTACATTTAATACTGCTTTATTTCCGATAGTATTGCCATCGTATGTCCGCCCTGATATTAAATTTCCGCCCACATTTGCGCTACGCGTTGTTATTAAATTATTGCTAGAATCGCCGTTTTTAAGGAGATATCCGCCAAACACATCTGCTCTGGCCTCTGCGCCAAAAATATGAACTTCATTTTCGCTAGCCGCACCCTCCTCGCTTCGTCCGCCAAGGATATCGCCTCTAACTATTCCGCCATTCATAAGCACTCTATTTTTTGTTGCGTCACCTATTTTATCTACATAGCCGGCGTATACGTTTTGAAGTATGTTTGTATCTTGACCTATAGTAACCTCATTTTCTCTTGCGTTACCGCTACCGCTGCGTCCGCCAAGAACTTTTGTAGAAACCGTAGTGTTATTAACGCTAACTACATTTTTTAGAACATCTCCTTCTTTATCCACATATCCGCCATAAATTTCATAAGCAGAGATATTGCTTGTTTCTATGCTATTTTCTATGGAATTAGAACGGTTAGCAACCGTATAGCCCGAGATAATTCTTAATATGTTGTTTTGAAAATTGCCCTGATTGATCACTATTTTATTTTGTGAGATATCAATATCTTGCAAATTTTCATTATAAGATGCAAAAAGACCGACGATATCGATATTGCCATTATAGTTCCAGGTTATACTATTTGAATTTAAAGAGCCGTTTTTGGGCTGAAATGCCTTCAGGGAGGTAATCTCAAATCCGTTTGCATTCAAATTCGTAGCGTCCAAATCTGTTGCATCATCTATAACGACAACAGCGCCATACAGAAAATTAATCAGCGCAAAAGATAAACATAGGGCAAATTTTTGACGTGCACACAAAGTAGCTCCTTTTTCAAGGTTGTAACCCTTTTATTATACATCAAATAATAATTTATATCGACTCATATTACACAAATACAAAAACAACCATACTCAAGAGAAATTCAGCGGATCCATATCGACATCAAAGCCGAATTTGACACAAATTTTACCTGCTTTTATAAGCGGCAAGTGTGAGTTAGAGCGAAGTAAAATTTCAAACCTATACTTGGCTGAAAGTATCTCTATGGCGCACTTTCCATATCCGACTATCTGCAAATTAGCCTCTTTAAGCTGAACTTTTTTAAGCTCGTCGATACATTTATCAAGCGTATCTTTAGCAAATTTTTCGTTTTTATGGCTAATCACGGCTCGCAAAAGCCTAGTAAATGGAGGGTATAAACCTTCGCGCGCGCTCATCTCCTCTTTTAAAAAACCGTCGTAATCCTCTATAAATTTTTGAAAAAACTCTTTTTGCAAGCTTTGTATCACAACTCTGCCCGACCCGCTTCTTCCTGCTCTGCCCGCAACCTGCATAGCAAGCGCAAGCACCCTCTCACGCGCTCTAAAATCAGGAAAATTTAAAAGCTCGTCCACACCCATTACGATAGCCAGATCGACGTTGTGATAGTCGTGTCCCTTGCTAAGCATTTGAGTTCCTACAAGCAGGTCTATCTCGCTTGCGTTAAAAGACTTTAGGATATTTTCCAGCTTTCTTTGCGTAGTTATCTCATCTCTATCAAATTTTGCCACTCTAGCGCCTGGCAAAGCGGCTTGAAGCAAGCCGACAAGCTCATCGGTTCCAAGTTTTTTAGCCTCTATCATCTCACTACCGCACTTCTCGCAAGCATTTGGCACGGGAGTCATAAAGCCGCAGTATTGGCACTTAAGCGCATTTTTCTTTTTATAAAAACTCATTCCGACCGTGCAAAAAGGACATTTGATCGTGTGAAAACAATCCTTGCAAACAAGATATTTAAAATTTGCCCTCGTAGGCAAAAGCACGACGGCTTGCTTGCCGCTTTCAAGGCTAAATTTAAGCTCGTTTAAGATAGTCTCGCTAAGCTGCGTTTGGCTTTCATCATATATAAAACTTTTATCGCTTTTAAAAAACGTGCCTTTAAGTCTAAAATTTGGCTGCTTTGCAAAGGTCGTCGGGCTTGGAGTGGCTGAGCCAAGAAGCGCTTTTATATCAAATTTGCTCGCCAAAAACAGAACCAAATCCCTTGCGTTATAATGTGGATTTTGCGCTGATTTGTAGCTATCGTCATGCTCTTCGTCTACGATTATGAGCGATAGATCGGTAAAAGGCAAAAACAGAGCCGAGCGAGCGCCTGCGATAAGTTTTATCTCGCCATTCATAAATTTATCAAGAGTTTCTTTACGCTTTTTAGCAGTTAG
>JAUNLC010000014.1:0-21861 GCA_030532465.1 Campylobacter sp.
CAAATGAGGTAAAAAACGATATGAAAATAGTTGCCGTTGATACGATAGAGGATGTGCTAAATGTCGCATTGGTTTTAAAATAAATTCGATGAAGCCTTGCTAGAAAATAGGTAAGGCTTCGGTTTTGCTATTAAATTTGCTCAAATTTAACGCTCATTATTAAAATTTTAAATTCTTGCAAGTTTCTTTGAGCTTATTTTTTGACCATACTTTTATTTTAGTTCTTGAATCGATATCTTTAGTTTTTAAATATTCTTCATTTTTTAAAAACCAGCTGATAGTATCCTTAAATACATGTTCTTATCTGCTTGACAAAAATCATCTATTTTTTTATATCTATTTGTAAGTATTTGCCAGTATAAAATTTGACTTGTTATTCTATGCAATCTCTCATTTT
Organism: Campylobacter sp.; assembly: GCA_030532465.1. Classification (GTDB taxonomy): domain Bacteria; phylum Campylobacterota; class Campylobacteria; order Campylobacterales; family Campylobacteraceae; genus Campylobacter_A. The sequence continues at coordinate 398 of JAUNLC010000014.1, forward strand.
CAAAATACTCTGAAGCCCCGGCTTTTTTGGCTCTATTATAAATTTCGGGATATTTTGATGAATATAGATTGTCCATATATTTTATATAATCATAAAGTTTTATAAGGCGCTCATGTTGTTTGACATCTTTAATAATTAACTCATTTTGCTTTTTTGCGCCCAATATACTAAAAAATTAGTAGTAAAAATAATAGATAAATTATTAAAAGCGGCATATCTAATCTCTTGGAATTCTTTATCTTGGGCTTCATATTTAACCATATTTTCTATAGTTTCCCATGCTTTTTCATTAAATTTTATTACTTCTTCAAAAGAATATTTATTGTTACCGTATAGAACAGTACTGCCTGAGGTATTCATAATATATGCCATCAACCTAAAAACATACCAGTCCGTGTATTTCTCTGCATCGTCGTTTGGCAGATTTTCTTTCCATCTTTTTATGAAATAATCCTGCAAAGCAAGTACAGGTTGAATGATAAAGCTTTTTTCGTCTATGAAAGGGAGTTTAGTTAGAAAATTGCCATACACCATCATAAAATTTGCGCCTATTAGCCACTCTTTTGCTTTTCTATACGGCTGACCTTCGTATAACCACTCGCTTATTTGAGCTGTATACATTCCTATGTGTCCTACTATTAAGGTTATTAAGGCTATTTTTAGGATGTTTTTCATTTTTGACATTTAATGCCTTTTCTTATTATTTTTTAGTAAATTTTACCTCTGCAACTTACTTCTATCTTTTCTATAACTTGCCCATTTTCAACAAGATAAGCAAACTCATACAAATTTACGACAGGGCATATATAGTTTGGGTAAATTTCAAGCTTATCTCCGATTTTAACGTTGTCTCTTAAGGCTTTGTTGTAAATGATAGCATGCTCGTCAGAGTATATCTAGATATCGGTGCCTTTTATCTTGCCAAGCCCTGGTGTAGCCACAAAGCCTACTATGCGTCTTTGTCGAGCTAGACCCTTTGCTCCGACATCGGTTATCACGCGTTTGCTCGTAAGTCTACTGATAACGTTGTAAGAATAGTCGTTGCATTCATGCTAAAATCATCATAAGCCACAGCTTGAGACGCATCCATTAAATATATATGTTTCCTGTCTTATCTCTGTTACGCCTTTTAGCATCTCAAAAATCATTAATGAGTGAAAGAGTGGAGCCAATACTTACTATCTTGGTGGGCAAATTTAGCTCGTTAGCGATAGTGGCAAATTCAAGCGTACGTCTTTGGCTTTGCAAATGAATCTGCTTACACTCTTTTTTACTAGCCGCTTTGTATGAATGACCGTCGTATGAAAATACGCCTTTGAAATTGATATTTTACAAATTTTAAGATGGCTTATAAGTGCTGCAAAATCCTACTTTTCGATTACTACGGAGCGATTTTCGCCGACTTCTATCTCTATTGGCACGTTTGCTTTAGCGTTAAATTTTCAAATGCGCTTTGTACTAAATTTGCTTGCTCGATACTGTCAATACCAAAGCTTAAATTTATGTCGTTTTTTTTGTGAGTTTTATGATTCGCTCAAATTTTTCATCGCCTACGATCTCGTTTGCCATAAATATATCTTTAATACCGTTTTGAGCCATCATTTCGGCTTCACCTACTTTAGCTACGGTGATGCCTTTTGCTCTAAATTTTTCTTGAAGTTTGGCAAAATATGGCATTTTATGAGTTTTAGTATGAGGACGCAAATTTATTTTTATACTTATTTGCATAATCTTGCATTTTCTTTAAATTTGTCATTACGATATTTTTGTCTATTATGAGAGCCAGAGTTGCGATTTCATGCAGTTTCATCTTGTCTCCTTGATTAAGCTAAAGAAATTATACTACGGAAATACTGATAAAATTTGTGAAATTTAAGAATGTAAAAAGCAAATTTAAATGCATAAAAAGTAGAAAAAAGCCCTAAAAAAGGGCTTTGTATTATAGTCCTTCGAAAGGATTTGTTACTACGTTGTCGCGATCTACGATGTAAGGGATAAATGCCGCGTGTCTTGCTCTTTTGATAGCTTTTTCAACCATCTCCTGGTGCTTTTTGCAGTTGCCTGTAAGGCGTCTTGGCATTATTTTAAAACGCTCTGAAAGTGAGTATTTTAAAAGCGTTGTGTCTTTGTAATCTATAAAATCAACTTTTGCTTCGCAATATTTGCAATATTTTCTTGAATATTTTCTTTTCTCTGCCATCTTTAAATCCTAATCCTTAATTAAAATGGTATTGTCTCGTCGCTGTCGTATTTGTCAGCGTCCACATCTATATCTTGAATCTTATCGTTGTAATCATCTTGTCTTGGCTGTCTATTGTAGCCTTGCTGGTTTTGTGATTTTGCACTGCTGCTAGCATAGCTGCTTGTGTTTTGACCGTAGCTTTGGTTGCTGTAGTTTTGATTTCCGTAACCGCCTGCCTGGTTAAAACCGCCTTGTTGATTACTATTTTGATTAAATCCACCTTGTTGTTGTCCTGAACCGCCTAGCATCTCCATATTTTCAACGCTCACGCTGTGCTTGCTTCTGTTTTGTCCGTTATTATCGGTCCATTGATCGAATTTTAATCGACCCTCGACTAGAAGCTTTGAGCCTTTTGAAAGATATTGGTTTGCTATTTCAGCTTGTTTGCCAAAAAACGTAATGTCGATAAAGCAGGTCTCTTCTCGTTTTTCACCGTTTGCCGTAAATTTTCTGGTAACGGCTATAGAGCTGTTTCCTATCGCTGCGCCGGCTGTTGTGTATCTAAGTTCGATATCCCTTGTAAGATTTCCTACTAAAACGACTTTATTAAACATTTTTTAGTCCTTATGCTTCCTCTGCCGGAGTCTCTTCGGCTTTTGGTTTTGGTTCTTTTTTGCTTTGCTTGATGCCCTTGCTTAGTCTTTCCCAAGCCACGACCTCTTTTTTGCTCTCAAATTTCACCGTTAAGAATTTGATGATATCTTCGTTAATTCTTATGATACGCTCAACCTCTGCGATAGCAACGGTTGGAGCCGTGAAATAAGCGACAAAAAATACTCCGCGCTCATGTTTTTTAACCGTATAAGCAAGTTTTCTTGTGCCAAGCGACAACAAAGATGCAATCTCTGCGCCATTTTTTGTAAGGATTTCTTTTATGAAATCAACTTTCGCGCCTACTTCCTCTTCAGTCAAGGTAGGCTTAAATACGAATAAAAGTTCGTAATGCTTCATTAATTCTCCTTGTGGGTATTAAGCTCGCGAACGAGCAAGGCTGTCTATAAAGACAAGGACTGATTTTATCCTTTTTTTACTTAATATTTGCTGTTTTTATGGATTAAATTTTGCATGGATATAAGCGAAGAGAGCAAGAAATGCGTCTTATCAAGCTTTGCATTCGTCTTTATCTCAAATTCCATCAAATTTAAAGAGATGAAGATATCTTTGTAGGTGTTTAAATTTATGCCAAGGCACTGCTTTTTAAGCTCGTTTGCGATATTTGGCGGAGGAGTGTAACCAAGTGTTTCTTTGATATCAAATTTTCCGTTTATCTTGATAAAGCTATGGAGCTTAAATAGTCTAAAAAACGCCCTATAAAATGAGTTGATAAATAAAATTTCACTGAAATTTCCATCCTCTGCGCATGAGAAAAAATCTTGCCTGATATCTTTTAGATTTATAAATTTGTCAAAAAAATCATCAAAGCTTATGCTTGAAAGCGAAAATACCAAATTTCTAACTATATTTTCGTTTATCGGCTCGTTTAAGCTTGCCAGTTTATTTAGTTCGCCGGCTGCCAGATAGAGATTTTCGTTATGAATTCTGTAAATTTCAAAAAGAGCGTTTTTAGTAATGTTTAAATTTATCTTTCCCGCCTGTCTGCTTAGCAAAGTTATCGCCTCATCAGGCGAGTTTGGTTTAAAAAATCTAGCGAAATTTACGCCGAAAGCCTTTTGAGTATCAAAAGTTATCTTCGTGTCCGCCTCGTAAAATTCATAGATGAAAGCGCCGCCGTTTTTGCAAGCTTCAATGAGAATTCTAAGATCTTTTGACGGGATTTTTTTATCGCTTTTTATATGAAGCAAAGGCTCGTCGCCAAATAGCGAGGGCTCGCAAAGATGTGATTTGGCAAGGCCAAAATCATACTCGTCGTAGTAAAGGCTGAGTAAATTTAACCCCTCAAATTTAGCTAAAATTTCCTTGCCGAAAAGCTCTATTTGGTATTCGTCGGCTCCAAACAGCAAGAAGGTATTTGGAAATTTCGGGCTTTGAAGTAGCCCTTCAAGCTCTCTTTTATACATCGATCTTTTTGATAACCTTGCCGAAAATTTCACCGCTTGCTATGTCGGCATCGGTGATTTCAATTATTAATTTTTGAAGCAAATCCGCATAGTAAGAATTTAAAAATATCCTAGCGCCTTTGATCTCGTCGTCAAGCTTTGCAACTAGTATATTTTGGTTTTCGCTCACATACGCCCTAAATCTCTGTCCGATTCGCTCTTTAGCCCATCTGGCGAATTTTCTATCCATGAAATCATACGCTACTTTATCCGCTTCGCGTTCCAGTTCGCTTAGGCTGGCGCAAGTGCTTTCTATGTTTAAAAGCAGATAGTTTAAGAGTTTTTCGTCATCTCTCATTTTAGCCTTTAAAAGTCTGTGAAGCGTTAAGTCCGAATACCTCCGAATAGGCGAGGTAAAATGCGTATAACGATCAAACCCAAGTCCGAAGTGGCCTAAATTTTGAGCCGAGTATTCAGCCTTTTTTTGAGCTTTTATTATGAGCTTGTCTATCTCTTCGCGGTTTCCCATAGCGTCGGCTTGAGCTTGAATTTTTCTTATCAAATTTGCAAAGTCGCTTTCATATACGAAGTCAAATCCAAGCGAAGCTAAATCCTGAAGTAGATTTTCGATCTTTCTGATATCGGGCGTGCCGTGATTTCTAAAAACTCCTTTGCCTTTTATCAGCTTTGCTGCCGCTTTGTTGGCTAAAAGCATGCAGTCTTCAACCAAACGGTGAGAGTTTGAATCCGTTTCAAAGCGGGTTGATAAGAGCTTGCCTTCGCTATCAAGAGTCATCCTGAGCTCTTCGGTCCTAAAATCAAATGCGTTTTTAAGACGTTTTTTACGTAGCTGCGAGGTAAGGTTAAAAAGAGGTTTTATCCATCTTACTTCGCTATCTTTTTTATCTTCTAAAATTTCATCGATCTCATCGTAATTAAAGCGTTTTTTAGAGGTTATTATCGCTTCAAAAAGCTCTTCGCTAACGACATCTAAATTTTTATCAAGCTTGATTTTAAAACAAAAGGCAAGTCTTGCCACATCGGGCTTTAGCGAGCAGATGTTTTCGCTCAAACTTCGCGGCAGCATCGGTATGGCGATGTGAGGGAAATATATCGAAAATCCTCTTGTCTTAGCCTCCTTGTCGATAGCTCCGTAACTGTTTACGTATTCGCTTACATCGGCGATCGCAACGTAAATTTCTAAATTTTTCTCATCAAAATATATCGCGTCGTCAAAGTCTTTTGCGTCGATGGGATCGATAGTGCAAAACTCAAGCTTTCTAAGATCAGCCCTGTTTGGATACATGCTCGCATCAACGCTATCTCCCCAAGCTTTGGCTTCAAGCTCGCTTGCTTCGCTGAATTTATCGTTTTTGTTGTAGATTGCAAGTGAAATTTTCTCATCCGAAAAAGGATCGTTGATGTTGCCTATGACTTCAACGATCTCGTTGTTTAGATTGTTTATCTTTAAAAGAGTGCCGAAGGGCAAGGCTTTTAGCGATTTTTGAGTTGCTTTTAACGCTATGCTAAGTCCTGTTTTTAAATTTACCCCCAAAACAGCTTGTCCGAAGTGTTTAGTATAAACCACGCTTGTTTCGTTGGCTAATTTTAAAGTTAGCACGACCTTTGCGCTTTGGCGTTTTTTCTTAAGCGGAAGCAGTTTGGCTAAGACGATATCTCCGTAGTGAGAGTTGTTTAAATTTTTGTTTTCTATGAGTATATCTTGCTTAAATCGCTTGTCAAAAGGTATCAAAAAGCCTGTGCCGTTTGAGCTTATATCAAGCCTTCCGCAAACAAAGCCGTTGTTTAGGTAAAATTTGTTGTTATGAGAGGTAACGGCGCCTAAATTTAGAAGATTTCTAAGCGTCTCTTTGTGTTCGCTTGAAATCTCCTTCTCGTTTAATCCGTCAATTAATCCGGTTAGAAATTCTTTCACAAATTTGCTTTGACTTTTGCGACCGCTTCTAGGAATTTATCGTGAGCAAAGCCGTATTCGTCTAAGAACGGTAGGGTGTTTTGGATGCTTTCATCGTCAAGTTGATGAAAGATATTTACCGCGTTTTTAACGATCCTTAAAGCTACCGAATACGATTTGATATGCTCAGGAGCGTCTTCAGGCGAATTTGAGTAAAGTATGGAGTCTACAAGCTCGGCTTCAAGATTCCACTGCTCAAAAATTTTAGCCGTAACTGTTTCGTTTGATATGTCAAGCGTTTCGTTTTCAAGTTCGGATAGGTCAAAAGGATTTGAAATTTCTTTTAACTTAGCTTTAAAATCAGCGTCTTTGCCTGCTTCTACCAACTCGTGAGAAAGCACTATCTTGCCTACTTCAAGCATGAAAGAAGCGGGAGATAGTATAGTAAGCGATCTTGGATTTATCTTTGAATACCAGTGATACATAAGCGCGTTTTGCATGATCGAGATGTTTAAAAAGTCTTGACTTGTGATGTCGTAAGGCTCAAGATTTATTTGAAAACTCTTTTTAACTGCGCTTGATAGAGCAAAACCTCTAATTGTCGCCATGCCAAAAAGCGAAACCGCTCTTGAGATGGTTGTTATCTCGCGGCTAAATCCGTAAAGCGGCGAATTTGCCGAACGAAGGATGTTTGCCGTAAGCATAGGATCTTTTTCTATTATCTGCGCCAGATCTCCAAGAGAGCTATTTTCATCGGCACAGATCGCTTGAATTTTGATAACCGTGTCATCAAGAGGAGGTAGTGCTTTAATGTGTTTATATATTGATTGATTCATAATTTTACGCTTTAAATTTGGATTAATTTCGGCATTTTACACTAAATGGCTTGTTAAAAAACTTAAATGCTTAAATTGGGTTTGTTTCAGTGACATTTGAGTTGTATGAGTGTATAATCTCCAAAAATTTATGGCAAAAGGGGAAAAGATGGCAGTAAATGTTTTTTATGATAAAGATTGTGATCTAAGTTTAATCAGAAGCAAAACGGTAGCGATTATAGGCTTTGGCTCGCAAGGTCACGCACATGCCGAAAATTTAAGAGATAGCGGAGTAAAAGTCGTCATCGGTCTTGCAAAGGGCGGTAAAAGCCGGGCGAAGGCTGAGGCGAAAGGTTTTGAGGTAAAAAGCGTAAGCGAGGCCTCAAAGATGGCAGATCTTATCATGATCTTAACCCCTGACGAGTTGCAGGCTGAAATTTTTTATAACGAGATTAAACCAAATTTGGTTGATGGCAACGCCATAGCCTTCGGACATGGATTTAACGTTCACTTCGGACAGATAAAAGCGCCTGAAGGAATTGATGTGATAATGATAGCTCCAAAAGCTCCAGGGCATACCGTAAGAAGCGAATTTGTAAAGGGCGGCGGAATTCCCGATCTAATAGCGGTTGAGCAAAACGCCACAGGTCAGGCAAGAGAGCTTGCTCTTAGCTACGCAAGCGCCATAGGCGGCGGAAGAACGGGTATCATAGAAACTACTTTTAAAGATGAAACCGAAACCGATCTTTTTGGCGAGCAAGCCGTGCTTTGCGGTGGGCTTTGCGCCTTGGTAAATGCGGGATTTGAAACTCTTGTCGAGGCCGGATATGAGCCTGAGATGGCTTATTTTGAATGTTTGCATGAGCTAAAACTGATAGTTGATCTAATGTATCAAGGCGGAATGGCCGATATGCGCTACTCTATCTCAAATACCGCCGAATACGGCGACTACGTAAGCGGAACAAGAGTTGTAAATGAAGATAGCAAAAAGGCTATGAAAGAAATTTTAAAAGAGATTCAAAACGGCAAATTTGCAAAAGACTTTATTTTGGAGCGCAAAGCGGGATATGTAAGGATGAATGCCGAAAGAGGAATCGCCGAAAGAAGCCTTTTAAATCAAACGGGCAAGAAGCTAAGAGCTATGATGCCTTGGATAAGTGCAGGTAAAATCATAGATCAAAGTAAAAATTAAATTTGAGTCCTAAAACAAAAAAGAAAACTACCAAAAAGCGTGTTACTCAAAGAGGTGTAAAAACTGCCAAAAAAAAGCCTCAAAAGCATGCTTTTTGGAGTTATTTTAAAATCATTATCGCATGCATTGTTACAGCCGGCATTACGTATTTCGCCCTTTCTCAGATATATTCTGCGCGCACCGATCAGGGCATTATAAATAAGATAGAAAGATACTTTGATAAACAAAAACTTGAACAAAAGCGAGAAATCGTTAAGCAAGAGCCTCCTAAAAAAGAGCCTGCGGTAAAATTTGAGCCTAAGCCTCAGATTAAGCCTGAGGTAAAACCGCAATTTAAGCAAGAGATAAAACCTCCGATACAAGATGAAACCGTTAAAGAAAAACCGCAGCCAGAGCCTATCAAGGATACGCACCAAAGCCATCAAGCCGCTAAAGATGAAACGATAAGCCAAGATAACGAAACTAAAATTTTAGAAGAAAATCAGAGCAAAAAAAAAGGCGGAATACATATAGAGGTGTTTGACAAAGAGGGTGTGAAAAAGGATGAGCGAAGGATAGGGGATGTTCAGATAAAACCTAAGCCAAGCGATACTTTAGCCGCTAAAACGCCTTATAAACCGCCGCTAAACTCCGCTAAACTATCGGGCAAGCCAAAGTTGGTTATTATCATAGACGATGTGGCGCATAAACATCAAGTAGACGCCATAAAATCGATAAATTTAAGGCTTACTCCGTCATTTTTCCCTGCTACAAAAGATCATCCCGATACTCCAAAGCTAGCTAAGAAATTTAGCTTTTATATGATACATCTGCCGCTTCAGGCTAAGCATTTTAAAGGCGAGGAGATCGATACTTTAAGAGTAAATGACAGCTATGAAAAAATTTCAAAAAGACTTAGGACGATCAAGAGAGATTTTCCTAATTTGATCTATATAAACAACCACACGGGAAGTAAATTTACGAGCGATTTTGATGCTATGGATAGGCTTATGAAGGTCATAAAAAACGAGAATTTGATATTTATCGACAGTAAGACGATAGCCGATACCAAAGTTGCCGCAGCGGCTAAAAAGCACTCCATGCCTTATATCTCAAGAGATGTCTTTTTGGATCACGAGGATAACAAAGCCTCTATCACAAAGCAGCTTAGATATGCCGTATCTCTTGCTAAAAAACATAGTAAAGCCATAGCTATCGGACACCCTTATAAAAACACTATGGACGTGCTAAGAAATAGTAGCGAGATATTAAAAGACGTAGAAGTAGTCTATCTAAAGGATATCTTTTGAATGTTTTAAACGAGATTCCCCCGCAGTTAAGCAGACTTAAAAATCCGCCTAAAAAGCTTTACTACAAAGGAAATTTAGAGCTTCTTAAGCTTCCTATGATCTCGATAGTAGGCTCAAGAAAAGCGAGCGTTTATACTAAAAATTGCGTTTTAAATTTGGCTAAAACTCTCTCAAATGCAGGAGTTTGCGTGGTAAGCGGAGCGGCTCTTGGGGTGGATATCAAAGCTCACGAAGGAGCCATGCCAAATACCGTAGCCGTCTTTGGCAACGGGCTTGATATCGTGTATCCAAGGGCGAATTTAAAGAGCATAGAAGAAATTTATCGCTCATCTCTTGCGCTTAGCGAGTATGAACCGACCGTCCAAGCCGCCGCTCATCGTTTTTTAGAGAGAAACCGCATAGTGGTGGCTCTTAGCAAGGCTTTGGTGGTTGCGCAAGCCGATCTTAAAAGCGGTTCTATGCAAAGCGCAAGAATGGCGCAGGAGATAGGCGTTAAAATTTATGTTTTGCCTCAAAGGCTTGGCGAAAGTAACGGAACAAACGAGCTTTTAGCTTGCGGCAAGGCGGAGCTTATAGATGATTTTGAAAAATTTGCGGCAAAATTCGGAAATCCTGCTCATAAAGTAAAAGATGAAATTTTGGAATTTTGTAAAAACGGCGCCGATCTAAACGAGGCGTTGGCAAAATTCGGAGATAAAATTTACGAGTATGAGCTGCTTGGTAAGCTTGTCATATCAAATCTTAGGGTAGGCTTGGCGTGAACGTAGTGGCTATAGATGTGGGATTAAAGCGTATCGGAATAGCTCTTGGCATAGGCAGCGTAGTAATGCCTCAAAAGCCTGTTTTTAGAAAAAATCGCAATCAAGCCGCAAGAGATGTAAGCGCCGTTTTGGCTGAATTAAATGCTAAAATTTTGGTTGTTGGAATTCCTATCGGCGGAAGCAGCGAGGATGAGATGAGGCGCAGGATAGAGCACTTCGTATCGCTTTTAAATTTTGACGGCGAGATAGTCTATGTAAACGAGGCTATGAGTAGCTTTGAAGCGAGTGAAATTTATACCGATTCAAAAAGAGACGGCAAACTCGATAGTATAGCGGCTATGATCATTTTAAAGCGGTATCTTAAAATTTAATCTACTTAAATTTGCCCTGCGGCGACGGCTTTGACTCTGTTTCTTTGAAGATAATACTCGTGAGCATTGTTTAAGATGTTTATCAAAGTATCCGCAGTGTAGGGTTGAGGTAGGTATTGGGCGTAAATTTTAGAGTCTATCGCGATGAAGTCCGAGTCGTTTTTTATGATCACTAAAGGTATATTTTTCTCGATAAGAGAGTTTTGAATTTCATCTATATTTATAAATCTCAACATGCTTGATTGTATAAAAACTATGTCCGGGTTAAATATAGTGTCCTCAATATGTCTTTTTATGATCTCCCAATCATAGCTTGGCTTAACGTCTATACCGATAAATTCAAGATCTTTTTTAAGGATATTAAATGCGTAAAGGTTGTCTTCGGCGATTAGCGCGCTGAAATTTTTGGTTTTTTTCAGTTTTATCTCTTTTAGGATATCAACCTTTGTCGCGCAAAGCTGCAATACGATATCGGTAGATACCTTAAGCGAGTCGGGTGAGTCAAGATCAAATTTGATATCCGAATCGTTTTGAGCGGCTAGGTTTTTGGCAAATCGCATGAATTTACGACTCTTTTTCGACATATTGACATGCAGCATTTCATACTTCTTGCAATCTTTTGCGAAATTTTTATTCGCCCATACCGAGAGGGTAAATTTGACCTGATCTTTATGGTAGCTACTGAGTAGAAATTTAATGATTATAGTTGAATTTGAGAGGTTTAAAAGCATTATTTGGGCTAATGCGTCGGTAAGCCTTATGATGTTTGAAGCGTCCGTATTAAAAATTCTAGGATAGCTCATATTGTAATCGAAAATCAAGTAGTTTTTATTTATTTTCGCATCCTCGTTCAAAGAGGATATAAGGAAAAACATTTGGCTTATCAAATCCGTTTGCTCGGGACTTTTTTTATCGATTTGCAGGAAATACTTGCCTGTTTTTTGCTTTATTTTTATACGTTTGTCGGTAAATTTGTTATTAAAATTCTTGGAGTATAGGAAATAAAGCCCTAAAATCAAAATATAAACAAAGAGTAAAACTACAAAAAAAGAGCTAAAATTCATTATAAACCTTAAATTATCAACATCGCATCGCCGTAAGAGTAAAATTTATACCCTTCTTTTATGGCTGTTTTATAGATTTGCATCGTTTTTTCAAGCCCTATAAAGCTAGTTACAAGCATGATTAGGGTTGATTTTGGAAGGTGAAAATTCGTAAGCAGATAGTTTTGTCTGATAGGTCTGTTGTTTAAATTTAAAAACAGCCTGCAAATTCCGCTCTTTTGCCCGCTTCTGGCAAACTCCTCCACACATCTTGTTACGGTTGTTCCTACGCCCAAAATAGGCTCGTTTGAGTTTATGATATCTTGGGTTTTGCTTGGGATATCGTAAAACTCCCCGTGCATGATATGTTTGCTTATATCTTCGTTTTCAACGCTTTTAAAAGTGCCTGCACCTATATGAAGCGTTACAAATCCTATTTCATGCTCTTTTTTTAACTTTTGAACCATATCTTCGCTAAAGTGAAGACTCGCCGTAGGAGCTGCGACCGCACCTTGGTTTTTGGCAAATATGCTTTGATACCAGCTCTCATCGTCTTTATTGTCCGCTCTTTTGATATATGGAGGAAGCGGCGTGTGCCCGATCTTTTCAAACATGGAAAAAAGCTCTTGGGTATCTAAAATTTCATCGTTTCGGCTAAATTTAACAACCCTTGTTCCATCCTCGTGAATTTCACAAACTTCGGCATTTAAATCGGCGTCAAATTTTATCTTAGTCCCTATCTTTACCTTGCCTTTTATATAGACGCTAAATTTATTATCGTTAAGCGGCGCATTTAGAAGTATCTCGCTTGCTCCCCCGCTATCTTTACGTCCTAAAATTCTAGCCTTAACCACTCTAGTATCGTTAAATATAACGGCGCATTTTGGTAAAATTTCATGTAAATTTTTAAATTTAAGATGTGAAATTTTATCCTTTTCTCGCTCGTAAACAAGCAGCCTCGCCTCCTCTTTGGGCATTGTAGGGCTACTAGCTATGAGATCTGAAGGCAGGTGATAATCATAGCTTGAAAGCGCGTTGATATCAGTCGCCATTGTAGTATATTTCATCGCCGTCATCTTCTACCACATGCTTTTGCTTGGGCTCTTCTTCTTCCGCTTTAGACGGGTTTACCTTTTTGGCTATGAAGATAGAAAGTCCGTAAAGCCCTATAAGCGGAACGGCCATTAAAAATTGACTTATGATATCAGGAGGCGTCATGATCGCCGAAAATATAAATATGATAACGATCGCGTATCTAAATGAATTTTTAAGCATAGCGTCATCGACAAGTCCTATCTTGGCTAAGAAAAATGTGATTACGGGCAGCTCAAAGGCTATACCGAAGGCTATTAAAAGCTTGGTAAAAAAGCCTACATATTCGCCTATGCTTGGAAGTGCGGTAAATAGCGCTCCGCCGAAATTTATAAGGAAGTTAAATCCGATAGGAATAACTACATAATAGCAAAATGCCGCTCCCAACAAAAACATAAACGTTGCAGATAACACAAAAGGGATTACATACTTTTTCTCGTTTTCATAAAGCCCCGGAGCTACAAACAGCCAAAGTTGCCAAAAAATAACAGGCAAAGAGAACATAAAGCCCGAAAAAAACCCGACCTTCATCGCCGTAAAAAACGGCTCTTGCACTTGGGTGAAGATGATATTGCTTCCTGCTGGAAGTGCGTTTTTAAGCGGAGCCGTCATGATGGAGAGGATCGGATTCCAAAAGGTAAAGCATACCGCAAACATCACAAAAACGGTTGCAACGCTTATAAAAAGCCTCTTTCTAAGTTCTACTAAATGCGGTTTTAACTCTTCAAACATCAGGCCTCTTTTTTCTCTTCCGATTTATTTGCAACCGCTTTTTCTTCGGCTTTTTCTTGCGGTTTTTGAGTCGAATCTTGGTTTAAAATTTTATCTTTTATCATCTCTTTTGGATTTTTGATATTTTCTATATCTTTTTTAATAGAGTTTATGTTATCGCTAAGCCCGCCGGTTACCTCGCTAACTCCTTTTTTAAGCTCGTCAAGCTCTTCAAAGGTAAGTTTTTTGCGGACATTTTCGGTTGTTTGCGTAAAACTCTCTTTATATTTTCTGGCATCCTCTTTCAGCTCTTGAATTTTTATCTCCTGATCAAAATTCGCCTTTGCGTCATTTATGGTTTTCTTGAATGTTTTAAAAAATTTAGCTATCTCGACCATCGCTTGAGGCAGCTTGTCCGGCCCTAAAAAAAGCACGGCTATAACTGCTATCATGATGATTTCAGGTAGGCTCATACCAAACATTTTTTATCCTGATTTTTAGTTTAAGTCGGACATTTTATCAGGTTTTAGCTCAATTTTGGATAAATTAACCGATTATAAACAAAGAAATTTCATCGGCCAACAAAAAATTACTTACAAAGTATCTGTTTTGGCTAAATTTAAGCTTCTTATTAGCACGCAGAATTTCAGCTCTTTTAATCTGCTCTTTTGATAGTTTTGAGGACTTTATCCCCGTTATACTTCTGGCGCCTAAAAATATATGTTCTAAATTTCGCTCTTTTAAGCTTAAATTTTCTATATTTTTTTCATGCGGATTTTTCATATAAGCGTTTAAATTTTCGCTATTTCTAAATCTAAATTCGTTCATAAACCCGACTGCGTAAGCTCCTAGGGCAAGATAGTTTTGACTTTGCCAGTAGCCAAGATTGTGCCTGCAAATTTGACCGAAATTTGATATCTCATACTGCTTTAAACCGATTTTTTCTATACGGTTTATTAAAAATTTAGCTAGTATCGGACTATCTTTTTTGTAGCTTATCTTGCCTTGAAAGGGAGTCTTTTCTTCAAGGGTTAAAGAGTATGCGGACAAGTGAGAAATTTCTAAATTTTTTATATTTTCAACCTCTACTTCAAGTCTTTTTTTGGTGTCAAATTTTGTGCCGTATATCAGATCTACGTTGATATTTTTAAATCCCGCTTTTTTTGCGTTTTTAACGGCTTCATAAACATCCGATGAGCTATGCGTTCTGCCAAGAAATTTAAGCTTATCCGCAAAAAAGCTTTGAGCTCCAAAGCTAATGCGATTTACGCCTAAATTTTTCATTTTCTTAAGCCAAGTTAAATTTGTTGAATTCGGATTGGCTTCGGTTGTGATTTCGGCATTTAAAGCTAAAAATGGATAAATTTCAAAAAATAAATTCTCATATAAATCCGCCTCAACCACACTTGGAGTTCCACCCCCTATAAAAACGCTTGTTATGCTGCTTTTTTTGATATCAAATTTACAAATTTGAGCCTTAAAATCATCTATCAAAGCCTCAAAATAGCTTTTGGCTAAATTTTCTTTTCCGACAAGCGAACCAAAGGCGCAATACGGGCATTTGCTCTCGCAAAAGGGAATGTGTATATATAAAAGCATAGTCCTCTTTGATCTGAAATTTTCGCAATTGTAACAAATCCTATTTAAAATTAGCTAGAATCGCTTAAAATGGCGATTTTAAAGCTTCATATAAACTCTTTTAAGTTAAAATCTAACAAAATTTTTATTTTAGGTTTAGTTTATGCAAAAAAGCTACAGATCAAATGTCGCCGCCGTTGTTTTGGCCGCTACTTATCCTTTTGATTGTAGAGTTTTTATAGCTCAAAGGTGTGATTTACAAGGAGTTTGGCAGTTTCCTCAAGGCGGGATCGATGAAGGAGAAAAGCCTAAAGAGGCGCTTTTAAGAGAGCTTAAAGAAGAAATAGGCACCGATGAGGTTGAGATCTTATGCGAGTATCCGGAATGGCTTAGTTATGACTTCCCGCCAAACGTCTTAAAAGCTAAAAGATACCCTTACGACGGTCAAACTCAAAAATATTTTCTAGTAAGGTTAAAAGCGGGCGCTAAGATAGATATCAAGACTAAAACTCCAGAGTTTAACGAGTACAAATTCGTCCACGCAAAAGAGGCTTTAAACGATATAAACCATTTCAAAAAGCCGATTTATAGTAAGGTTATGGGATATTTTAAAGAGAAAGGATTTATCTAATGCTAATCGTTCAAAAATACGGCGGCACAAGTGTCGGAACGCTTGAGAGGATAGAATCGGTCGCTAAAAGAGTGATTGAAACTAAAAAAAGCGGTGCGGACGTCATAGTCGTAGTTTCGGCAATGAGCGGCGTAACAAACCAGTTAATAGAATACGCAGAGCATTTTGCAAAGCATCCCGACGATATAGCTATGGATATGCTTTTAAGCTCGGGCGAACGCGTTACCTGCGCGCTTCTTACGATAGCTCTTAACAATATGGGCTATAAGGCGGTAGGCCTTACGGGCAGGCAGGCAGGCATCATCACGGATAAAGTTCATACAAAAGCAAGAATCGAGATGATAGATACAAGCCGTATGAAAAACGAGCTTGAAAGCGGCAAGATAGTGGTTGTAGCAGGCTTTCAGGGTATAGACGAGGAAGGAAACGTAACGACTTTAGGGCGTGGCGGAAGCGATCTAAGCGCGGTTGCTATAGCGGGCGCCATGGATGCCGACTTATGCGAAATTTACACCGACGTAGACGGAGTTTATACGACCGATCCTAGGATAGAAAGTAGAGCTAAAAAGCTTGATAAGATAAGTTATGACGAGATGCTTGAGCTTGCAAGTTTGGGCGCTAAAGTATTACAAAATCGCTCGGTTGAGCTGGCTAAAAAACTAAACGTAAATTTAGTTACCAGAAGCAGTTTTAACAATAACGAAGGAACACTAATAACAAAGGAAGAGAATATGGAAGCAGTTTTAGTAAGCGGTATCGCGCTGGATAGAAATCAAGCAAGAGTCACTCTAAGAGGCGTCGTAGATAAGCCGGGCATCGCTGCTGAAATTTTCTCGGCTTTGGCGGAAAAAAATATAAACGTAGATATGATCATCCAAAACGTAGGGCAAGACGGCACTACGAACTTGGGCTTTACCGTGCCTCAAAACGAGCTTGATATCGCAAAAGAGTGTATGGATAAGCTCTCTGCGGCGAAACATATAGAATTTGACGCGGGTATAGTTAAAGTCTCGGTCGTGGGAGTCGGTATGAAGAGTCATAGCGGCGTTGCTTCGCTTGCATTTAGAACGCTTGCCGATGAAGGCATAAATATACAGATGATCTCGACAAGCGAGATTAAAATTTCCATGATCGTAGATCAAAAATACGGAGAACTAGCCGTTCGCGCACTACATCAAGCATATAAGCTGGATAAATGAGTGATTTTATAAAATGGACCTTAGAGGCGATCAGAGAGCAAGGATCGCTAATGAGTTGGATGGAAGAAAGGCGCACGGAATGGACGCCTTTGCTTGCGTCAAAACTTAAATTTTTGCTTGAAGGGCGAACATTTATCATGATAACAGATCATGATAGAAGCTGGTTTGAGAGGTATTTTCTTAAAAACATAAACAAACCCACGAATTCGCGCCCTATCTTGCCTTTTTTATCGCTTAGAGCGATTTACCCTTCTTTTGATACTATCAGCTCAAAAGAGGAAATTTCACTGCTTTTAGATATGCTAAGCCTTGCTTTTCCAAACGGCTATGTCTTCTTTTACGTAGGCAAAAGTAACGATAAAAGCGCGCAGATAGCCAAAGGTAAGGACGATAGCTATATGTGGCTGTTTGACGAGCAGGCGCAAAACAGCTTTTATCTAAGCTCAAGCGACGAGCTTTTGGATATCAAGCTTTTATCGCTATATAAGCTTTTTGATAAGAGCGTGGATGCGGCGCTGTTTGCTAAGGTTATCTTATAAACGGTATGTATAGCAAGATTGTTATAACAACTGATTTTGAAGCTTTAAAAGAGGAGCTTTTGAGGCTTTATGATCCAAATTTTTTAAGATTTTTTATAAGTGAAGATTTTTTGCTTGAAAATGCAAAAGAGGTCGTAAGCGAGGCTTATATCGCCGAAAATAGCGAAAAAATACTTGTTATAATGGCTAAAAATTTCCGAATAGAAGCTCAAAATTCCCTGCTTAAAATCATAGAAGAGCCGCCTAGAAATATCAAATTTTTAATAGCTTGCGAATCTAAAAACATGCTTCTTCAAACGATTCGCTCGCGTCTAATCGTCGAAAACAGGCTTGTTAAAAAAGAGCGAATAAAAAGCGGGTTAAATTTCGCTCGTCTTGAACTAAAAGAAATTTATCGCTTTATAGATGAAAAAGTCGAGCTTGAAAGGGGCGATAAATTCGGTAAAAACGAGCTAAAAGAGCTGATTTCGGCTATCTGCTTAGAAGCTAGCGAAGCGGGAGTGAAATTTAGCCAAGATGAGCTTAGCTATTTTTACAAGGCGGTTAAGCTTGCCGAGCTAAATACAAAGTCGCATGCGCTTTTAACGCCGATTTTAATGATGATATATGAAAAGGCTCGAAGGTGAAAATTTTTAAGATAAATCAAGACACAAATTTTGATGAAATTTGCAAATTTATAAGCCCTAGCAAAGAAGGCCAGGCGATAATGAAAAAAAAGGCGAATCTAAACTTTTTTCTTTTAAAAGATATCCGCTCGCCTGCTGCAAACATACTAAAACAAGACGCGCTTAGCATAGGAGCCGAGCTTGTTACTCATAAAAACACCATTTTAAACGGCGAGAACTCAACCGCGCTTTTAATCGCAACCGAAGCGCAGATAAAAGAGCTTGCAAGAAAAGAGATCGCGCAGGATTTTGGACTTAAAAATTTGGCTCAATTTTTAAAATCAAGCTTTAAAAAGCCCGTTAAGCCACAAATTATGGGAGTTGTAAATATAAACGAAGATAGTTTTAACGCTCAAAGCAGGGTAGATACAAAAAGCGGTATAAAAAAGATAGAAGCGATGATAGAAGAAGGTGCGGATTATATCGATTTGGGCGCAGTTAGCTCACGTCCGGGCAGCAAATACGTAGGCAGAGAGGTTGAGTTTGAGCGCCTTAAAGATATCGTGGCTGAAATTTACCGCCTAAATTTACATGAAAAGGCGAAATTTAGCCTTGATAGCTTTGATGAATACTGCCTTGAATACGCGCTAAATCAAGGCTTTAAAATGATAAACGATATCACGGCAGATACAAATTTAGCTAGCCTTGCCGTTAAGTATGGCGTGCAGTACTGTCTCATGCATATGCAAAACAGCCCTGAAAATATGCAGAATAACCCACATTATGATGATTTGCTTGGCGAGATAGATAGCTTTTTTGCGGATAAAATCGCTCTTGTGCGCGAGCTAGGATGCGAAGATATCGTGCTTGATGTAGGTATCGGTTTTGGAAAAACGCCGCAAGATAATTTGCTTTTGATAAAGCATTTGGAGCATTTTTTGCACTTTGACTTGCCTCTTTTGATTGGCGCAAGCAGAAAGTCCGTCATAAATTTTTATAGCCCAAGCGAGGTTAGCAAGCGACTTTCGGGGAGTTTGTATCTACATCAAAAAGCCTTTGAAAACGGCGCAAGTATAATTAGAACGCATGATGTAAGCGAGCATGTGCAGATGTTTAAGATGGATGAAGCGATGAGGAATTTAAGTCTTTGGAGCCAAAATGGATAAAAAAGAGTATCTAAAAAGCGTCGATCTGCTAAATTTGTGGGCGAAGGCGTATTACGAAAATGACGCTCCTATCGCGACTGATGAGGAGTATGACGAGCTTTATCACAGAGTGCTTGAGTTTGAGCGTGCAAATCCTGCTGAAATTTCGATGTTTTCTCCGACTAAGAGAGTCGGCGGCGAGGTAAGCGAGGGCTTTGTGAAAGCGGATCACATCGAGCGTATGTGGAGCATGGAGGATATATTTGACGAGGCGGAGCTTGTAGCTTGGCTAAATCGCGGTAGTAAAACGGGGCAAAAATTTGTTATCCAGCCTAAATTTGACGGAGCCAGCCTTAATCTTCTTTACGAAAACGGCGAGCTAAAACGCGCCATAACTCGCGGCAACGGCATAACAGGCGAAGATGTAACGACAAATGCAAAGGTTATTAAAAATATCCCGACAACTATCGCTTATAGCGGCAAGATCGAAATTCGCGGCGAGGTTGTCATATCAAGGAGCGATTTTGACGAGATAAATTTAGCCCGCATACAAAGAGGCGAAACCCGGCTTGCAAACCCTAGAAATGCAGCCTCCGGAAGTCTTAGACAGCTTGATAGTAAGATAACCGCAAGCAGGCGGCTTCAGTTTCGTCCGTGGGGTTATGGAGCTCAAAATTTGGGACTTAAAAACTACTCTGAGATCATGGAGTTTATCTACTCTCTTGGCTTTGAGCGCGAAGAGTTTTTTAAAATTTGCTTTAATCTTGAAGAGATAAAAACCGCTTACAGCGAACTTTTAAATTTGCGCGAGATAAAGCCCTTTATGATGGATGGAATGGTCGTAAGAGTTGATAGTGTAGCGTTTTCAAACGAGCTTGGATACACCGAAAAATTTCCAAAATTTATGGTCGCTTATAAATTTCCCGCGATTGAAAAGACGACAAGGCTCGTTGATGTGGCGCTTCAGGTTGGAAGAAGCGGCGTTGTAACGCCTGTTGGCGTGCTTGATGAGGTAAATATCGACGGCGTTAAGGTTAAGTCAGCCACTCTTCACAACTTCGATGAGATCGAGCGGCTCGGGGTGATGAAGGGCGATTTTATAAGCATTATCCGCTCGGGAGATGTGATACCAAAGATAACAGGAGTTTTTAAAGAGCGCAGAAACGGCTGTGAAACGCCGATAGAGCGTCCGCACAACTGCCCGGTTTGCGGCACTATGCTGCTTGATGAAGGAGTATTTATCAAGTGTCAAAATTTAGAGTGCAAGGCGCGCGTCATAAACTCGCTCATCCACTACGCTTCAAAGCGATGTCTAAATATCGACGGACTTGGCGAAGCTATCGTAAATCAGCTTTTTGAAGCGGGATTTGTAACAAGGATAGTGGATATCTACAAGCTTAGCGCGAGCGAGCTATCAAGCCTTGAGGGCTTTAAAGATAAGAAAATTTCAAATTTGCTAAACGCTATCGATGTTGCGCGCACTCCGAATTTGCATAGCTTTATAACCGGTCTTGGAATAGAACATATCGGAGAGGTCGCGGCCAAAAAGATAGCAAGGCAGTTTGGCGAAAGGTGGCTTGAGCTAAGGTATGATGAGCTTATGAGTATCGACGGCTTTGGTGACGCAATGGCTGAGAGCTATGTGGAGTTTATGCAAGTAAATAGGGAAAATTTAGCCGAACTTTTAAACTTTGTAACTCCGAAATTTGAGAAATTTGAAGTTAAACAAAGCGATATAGGCGGCAAAACCTTTGTGATAACTGGCACGCTTAGTAAGGGCAGGGATGAATTTAAGGCTATTTTAGAGGCTCACGGCGCTAAGGTTTCAGGCTCGGTTTCTAAAAAGACGGATTTTGTTTTGGCAGGAAGTGAAGCCGGAAGCAAGCTTGATAAGGCGCTCGAACTTGGCGTTAGAGTGATAAGCGAAGAAGAGCTTATGGAGATGCTTTGAGGTTAAATTTAGCTGGTTTTAGGAGTTGTGATGAGGTTTGATCTGTTTGTGGCACAAAGGCTTGATATCAGCAGAAACAAGGCTAGCGAGCTCATAAAATCTGGCAAAATTTTACTAAACGGCGAGGTTGAGACAAAGCCAAATAAAGAGACTCGCGAAGATTACAAGATAAATTTGCTTGAAGAAATTTACGTTGGGCGAGGAGCGCTTAAGCTAAAGAGCTTTTTAGAGCATTACAAGCTTGATTTAAAAGGCAAAATAGCTCTTGATATCGGTAGTAGCACGGGCGGGTTCGTGCAAATTTTGCTTAAAGAGGGCGCAAGTAGAGTAACTGCGCTTGATGTGGGCGATAGCCAGCTTGATGAGAGCTTAAAAAACAACTCTAGGG
>JAUNLC010000014.1:21961-35306 GCA_030532465.1 Campylobacter sp.
GCGCTTGATGTGGGCGATAGCCAGCTTGATGAGAGCTTAAAAAACAACTCTAGGGTTGAAGCGATGGAAAATACCGATATAAGAGATTTTGCGCGCGAGGCGAAATTTGAAGATGAGGGTATGAAATTTGACGTAGTAACCTGCGATGTGAGTTTTATCTCGGTAACTCAAATTTTAGCCGATATCATCAGGGTTGCAAATAAGGATATAATAATACTATTTAAGCCTCAGTTTGAAGTGGGGCGCGAGGCTAAGCGCAACAAAAAAGGGGTCGTAACCGATGCTAAAGCGGTATCGCAAGCAAGGGCTAAATTTGAGCTTGCGGCTGCAAATTTAAGCTTAGCGTTAAAGGCTTGTCAGCAGTGTGAGATAAAAGGAAAGGAAGGAAATGCCGAATTTTTCTACGCTTTTAACAAAGGATAATATCACCGCTGTTGCTATCGGGCATTTTGACGGAGTGCATCGCGGCCACAGAGAGCTTTTAAATCGCCTAGGGGAATTT
Organism: Campylobacter sp.; assembly: GCA_030532465.1. Classification (GTDB taxonomy): domain Bacteria; phylum Campylobacterota; class Campylobacteria; order Campylobacterales; family Campylobacteraceae; genus Campylobacter_A. The sequence continues at coordinate 22,464 of JAUNLC010000014.1, forward strand.
GGCGGGCTTGTCGTTATCGATAAAAACAAAGCGAACATCACTCCAAGACTTAAGCGTGCCGAATACTCCAGATATCCATGTTTTTTATATGATTTTAACGAGATAAAAGGGCTTAGCGGAGATGAATTTGTCGCACTTTTAAAAAGGGATTTTAAAAATTTAAAAAAGATAGTCGTGGGATTTGATTTTAGATTTGGGCGAAATAGAGCGTGGGACAAGTATGATTTAAGACGAATTTTTGACGGCGAGGTTGATATCGTAGAGGAAGTTTGCTTTGAGGGTATGGGCGTGCATAGCTCGGCTATCCGCGAGTTCATCAAGCAGGGGCAAATTTATGAAGCAAATCTCTTAATAGGGCGCGAATACTCAATCGAAGGCGACGTGATAAAAGGTCAAGGCATAGGCGAAAAAGAGCTCGTGCCGACACTAAATTTGGACGTAAAAAACTATCTTTTGCCTATCGAGGGCGTTTATGCGACGCGCACAAGAATCGGCTATAAGACCTACGGCTCGGTAACCTTTATCGGCAATCGCTTAAGCACGGACGGCAAATTTAGCGTAGAAACTCACGTGATAAACGAAAACATATCAAACGCTAGCCATGTAGCCGTATGCTTCATAAAGCGACTTCGCGGCAATATGAAATTTAGAAATTTAAGCGAACTAAAAGAGCAAATCAGGCTTGATATCAAGCAGGCTTCGCAGTTTGTAGGAACTTGCGATCTTTATATAGACGGTAAGATGATAGTTGGAAGCAGGGCGTAAGATGAGAGATGAAATTTTTAAAGAGCCGATAAAAAAGCAGTTTGAATTTGACGCTGCGGTTGCTAGCGTGTTTGACGATATGATAAACCGCTCGGTGCCGCACTATGATATCGCGCAAGGTCTCATCGTGGAATTTCTCGTAAAGACTTTGAAGGAGCAAGCTTGCGTGATAGATCTTGGCTGCTCTACGGCTTCGACTCTACTTAGGCTTTATGAGGCAAGAAATGATCTAAATTTGCGCGGTATAGATAATGCAGCCGCCATGCTTGAAAACGCAAACGCCAAGATAAGAGCGTATGGAGCTAACATAAGCCTTGAGCTTGCCGATATTTTAGAGTGTGAGCTAAAAAGCCAAGATGCCGTGCTGATGAACTATACTTTGCAGTTTATCCGCCCGATAAAAAGGCAGGAATTCGTAGATAAGATTTATGAGAGCTTAAATGAAAACGGAGTTTTTGTATTTAGCGAGAAGATGATATTTGAAGATAAAACATTAAGTAAAAATATCATCGAAATTTACGAAAACTACAAGCTAAAGCAAGGGTATTCAAGATATGAGATCGCTCAAAAGCGCGAGGCGCTTGAAAACGTGCTTATCCCTTATACGGAAGCCGAAAACAAAGAGCTTGCCTTAAATGCGGGATTTAAGAGCGTGGAGTGTCTCTTTCGCTGGGCGAATTTCGCTACATTTATAGCCTTTAAGTAGCGTAAAATTTTAAAACAAATTTTAGCAATTAGCGAGTAAAATACCGACTAAGAGTTGCGGTGCAACTATATTTATACAAGGCATTTTCATGCAAAGACGTGATTTTTTCAAATTAAGTGCAGCTATCGGTGCGGCGAGTTTTGCGCCTAATGTTGTTTTGGCTAAGAGCGAGGAAGTTAAAGCTCTTAATAAAAATAGAGTTTTTGACATTAGTTTAAAGCACAGCTTAAAAGAGCAGGGCAGGCTTAGCAGGCTTTGGGTTCCGCTTCTTGTAAGTAACGAATATCAACAGCTAATAAGTGACTATAAAGTCGTAACAAACGCCAAAGAGCACTACATCTCAGATCTTGTGATACCTACTCTTTATGCGGGATTTAGCGAAAATGAGAAAAATCCGAATTTAGAGCTTAAATTTCGTGTGCAAACGCAGGAGAGAAATACTGATTTTAGCAAAGTAAATTTTAACGAAAACGAAAAACTTAGCCCTGAAGTTGAGTTTTTCTTAAAACCTACCAAGCAAATCCCAAACACGGGCGTAGTAAAGCAAAAAGCTGATGAAATCGTAAAAGGCATAAAGGGCGATCTTGAAAAGGCAAAAGCTATATACACTTGGGTGGCAAATACTATGCAGCGCGATAATAGCGTGATGGGATGTGGCTTAGGGGACGTAAAGGCTATACTTGAAAGCGGAAAGCTTATGGGTAAATGCACCGACATAAACTCCGTTTTTGTAGGGCTTTGTAGGGTCGCTAGAATCCCTGCCAGAGAGCTATTTGGCATAAGGGTAGGTCAAAGCAGATTTTCAAACGAGATGGGTAAAGCCGATGCAAACGGGCTTGCTAAAATTTCAGGAGCTCAGCACTGCAGGGCGGAATTTTATCTAAAAGGATACGGCTGGATACCTGTTGATCCTGCGGATGTGGCTAAAGTTCGCCTAGGCGAAAAGCTAAGCAATAGCGACGCTAAAATGAACGAGGTTAGGGATTATCTATTTGGCAACTGGGAGATGTGCTGGGTAGGATTTAACTACGGACGCGACTTTATCTTAAAGCCTGAACCCGAGCAAACTCCGCTTAATAACTTCGGCTATCCGTATGCCGAAACTGACGGCAATACCGCTAACTACTACTCGCCAAAAGAGTTTAGCTACGACTACGTATCTCAAGAGATAAAAGCTTGAAAGGGTTTTGGTTAGCTTTTGCTTCCATTATCAGTGCGGCGATGGCGACGCTTTGTTGTTTGCCCGCACTGGTTTTTCTCATATTTGGAGCTACTTTTAGCCTTTTAAGTAGTGAAGCTATCGAGAGCCTAAGCGCTCTTAGGCCTTATTTTACCGCACTTGCGCTTATATGTTTTGCGGCAAGCGGATTTTATCTTTTTAAAAAACAAAAATCTTGTGATATTAAAAATAGAGGCAAAAAGTGGATATTTGTCTATGTTCTTTTAGCTCTTTTTGTGATTATTTTGCTATCATATCCTGAAGTTTTGGGGGCTTTTTATGCGTAAATTTATCGCTCTTATCATTATGGCAACACTTGCTACAGCAAATCAAAATTTTGTGATTTTGGTTGAGGGCATGCACTGTCCGCTTTGCACCGCTATGGTTAGAAAGGCTTTGCTTAAAGTGGATGGTGTAAAGAGCGCTAAAGCCAATTTGAAAGACAAAAAAGCCATCGTCCAAACCGATGAAAAAGTAAGCGAGCAACAGCTTCTTGACGCAGTTGCGACGACTGGATATACGGGTAAGATAGTAAAGTAACTTAAAGGAGTAAAAATGCAAAAAAACGACGTTATGAGTGATTTTAAAAGGCTTTGTGAAATTCCTCATTGTAGTTATGAAACCGAGCAGATGAGAGAATTTTTAGTAGAATTTGCCAAATCTCAAGGCTTTAATGTAAATGTAGATGAGTTTGGAAATATCCACGCATACAAGGGAAATCCTAAAATTTGTCTTCAAAGCCACTACGATATGGTTTGCGTAGGAGCTGCGCCGAATTTAGAGCTTATCGAAGAAAACGGGATTTTAAGAGCGAAAAACTCAACTCTTGGCGCTGATAACGGCATAGGCGTAGCCATGATGATGGGCGCGATGAGAGAGTTTGAAAACTTGGAGTGTCTGTTTACGAATGACGAAGAAGTGGGACTTGTGGGAGCAAATGGATTTAAAGATAAGATCATAGCGCCAAATTTGCTAAATTTAGATAGCGAAGAGGATGATCGCGTAACTCTTGGATGTGCGGGTGGCATAAACGTAAGCGCTAAAGTAAGCGATGAAAAAGTTAAAAAAAGCGGCAAAGTTTATGAAGTAAGCGTGACGGGACTTCCGGGCGGTCACTCTGGAAATGAAATTCACAAAAATATCCCAAGCTCCATAAAAATAATCGGTAAATTTTTAGCCGAGAACGGTTGTGAGCTGATAAGTCTTGACTTTGGCGAAAGAAGCAACTCTATCCCTGCAAATGCAAGATGTAAGGTGCTTTGCAGTGGCGAACTAAAATCAGATAGTCTCGTAGAGGTAAAAGCGCTTAACGAAAGCGAAGCCGAGGTGCTAGCTCATAGCGGTAAAATTTTAGCCCTTATCAACTCGTTCCCGCAAGGCGTAAGAAGCTATAACGTCGAGCTAAATATGGTAAATAACAGCATAAATCTCTCGACGGTTAAGCAAAAAGAGGGCGTAGTGGAATTTGACTTCTTCGGAAGAGCGATGACTAGAGAAGGGCTTGATATCGTGGGCTTTGAGACTAAAACTTTAGCGGCTGCTCTTGGCTTTGACGTTAGCGTAAGAGATCGCTCGGCCAATTGGAGTCCGTCGATTAGCGAATTTAGCGAAGTAGTGCTTGAAGAGCTTAAGAAATTTAAACCCGAAGCTAAATTTTCAGCCGTTCACGCAGGGCTTGAGTGTGGAATTTTAGTAAGCAAGCAGCCTAAACTTGAAGCTTGTTCTATCGGGCCAAACATCCATTCGCCTCACTCGGTAAACGAGCGCTGCGAGATAGCTTCCGTGGAGATGATGGATAAAGTTGTAAGAAAGATAGTTGCGCGCTTTCAGTAGCTGATAATTACGGTGCTAAAAGCTCTATTTTAGGTTCGTTTGGCACCGTAAAAGCTTAAATTCTCTTATCCTTACTCTTGCAAAGCTCGCTTAAAAAGCACTCTTCGCACTTTGGTTTAATAGCCTTACAGGTATAGCGGCCAAAGAGCACCATAGCCTGATGAAGGATGTTTAGATCGGTTTTAAAGGCTTTGGTCAGATCTGCTTCTACACCCTGGGGAGTCTTTGCCTTGCTTAAATTTAGCCTATGAGAGACTCTAAATACATGAGTATCTACCGCCATTAAATTTTCGCCGTTATGCTCTATCAGCACGACGTGAGCGGTCTTTTGTCCGACTCCTGCAAGGCTTACAAGCTTGTCTTCACTAAGAGGAATTTCGCCTGCGAAATTTTCCATCACGCTTTTTGCCATTTTGATTAAATTTTCGGCTTTGTTATTAAAAAAACTACAGCTTTGTATAAGCATTTTAACGCTTGCTAAATTTGCATTTGCCATTGATTTTATGTCAGGATACGCTTTAAACAGCTCGGGCGTTATTAAATTTACGCGCTTGTCGGTGCACTGAGCTGACAACATAACGCAAACTAAAAGCTCATAAAGGTTGTTAAATTTAAGCTCGCTTCTTGCATCCTTAAAGTTAAGAAGAAATTTTTCTTTTATCTCTTTAATATCTTTTTTTGTTCTCATTTGAATCTATTTTTAGGCTCTTTCGTAAAATTTTCAATCAATTATAACTTATATTTAATCACTTTCTTGCTATAATTTTAAACAAATTTTTTAAAAAGGAATAGGCATGATGAATAAAGTTTTATTCGGAGCTTTAAGTTTGGCTGCTGCCATAAGTCTAAACGCGGCGGTTTATGCAACTGTTGACGGTATCAATATCGAGGATAAAGATGTCGCTATAACTCTTGGAGCTATGCCGGGAGTTCAGTTGGGACAGCTTCCTGCGGATACTCAAAGAAAAGTTATCGACGATACTATCAACAGAAAACTTCTTACAAAAGAGGCTAAAAAAAGCGGCGTAGAGAAAGAGGCGCAGTTCAAAGAGGCTCTTGAAGAGGCAAAAGACGCCATTATGCTTGATATGTGGATGAAGAAAATTTATGACGGTATCAAGGTAAGCGATGCTGATATAAAGGCGTTTTACGATAAAAATAAAGAGCAATTCACAATCCCTGCTCAAGCCAAAGCCAAGCACATCTTAGTAGCCGACGAAAAGGCTGCAAACGAGATAATCGCTCAACTAAAAAATTTAAAAGGCGACGCTCTTGTGGCTAAATTTATGGAACTTGCCAAATCAAAATCGATAGATCAAGGCTCAGGCTCAAACGGCGGAGAGCTTGGATGGTTCGGTCAGTCTCAAATGGTTAAGCCTTTTGCGGATGCGGCATTTGCGCTTAAAAAAGGCGAGATCACAACAAAACCCGTTCAATCGCAATTTGGCTACCACGTAATCTTAAAAGAAGATAGCAAGGCGGCCGGAGCCGTAGCTCTAAATGAGGCTAAAGGTCAGATAGAAGCGGGTCTTAAGATGGATAAATTTAGAGCGGAGATCAGAAAAAGAGGCGACGAGCTTCGCTCTAAAGCAAAAGTAGAATATAAATAAGAGGTGTAAAATGGGTGTTTTAGATATAGTAAAGCCGGGAGTTTTGGTTGGAGACGATGTAAATAAACTCTACAAGTATGCTAAAGACGAGGGGTTTGCTCTGCCTGCGGTTAATGTCGTGGGAAGTAACTCTATAAATTCGGTGCTTGAAGCGGCTAAGAAGGCTAATTCACCTGTTATTATCCAGTTTTCAAACGGAGGGGCGGCGTTTTGTGCGGGTAAGGCTTGTGAAAACGCTGCCGTATTAGGCGCGGTTGCGGGAGCGCAGCAGGTGCATTTGCTAGCTAAACATTACGGCGTGGCGGTAATCCTTCATACCGATCATGCGGCTAGAAAGCTACTTCCTTGGATAGACGAGCTTATCAAATTTAGCCGCGAGTGGAAGAAATTTCACGGAACTCCGCTTTTTAGCTCTCATATGCTTGATCTTAGCGAAGAGAGTTTGGAAGATAACATAAGCACATGCGAAAAGTATTTGGCTCAGCTTAGCGAGCTTGGTATAAGTCTTGAGATAGAGCTTGGAGTAACGGGCGGAGAGGAAGACGGAGTTGATAATACAAGTGTCGATAACTCGCTACTTTACACTCAGCCTGAAGATGTTGCGCTTGCTTATGAAAGACTTGGCAGGATAAGCGATAAATTTAGCATTGCGGCTAGTTTCGGTAACGTGCACGGAGTTTATAAACCGGGAAATGTTGTATTAAGACCTGAAATTTTAAAGAATTCTCAAGCCTACGTGGCTGAAAAATTTAAAACCGCTTGCAAAAAGCCTGTAAATTTCGTGTTTCACGGCGGAAGCGGAAGCGAGCTAAAAGATATCAAAGATGCCGTTAGTTACGGTGTTGTTAAGATGAATATAGACACCGATACTCAGTGGGCGTTTTGGGACGGAGTTAGAGAATACGAGCTAAAAAACAGAGCCTACTTACAAGGTCAAATCGGAAATCCCGAAGGCGAAGATAAGCCGAATAAAAAATACTACGATCCGCGAAAATGGCTAAGATGCGGCGAAGAGAGCATGGTAAAACGACTCATGGTTGCTTTTGAGGATTTAAACTGCCTAAATAGAAACTAGGTTTTAACTATGGATATGAAAAACAACTCGTTTGCGGATTTGGCTATCCCTGAAATCAAAGGCAGAAGAGCTTCGTTTGTCTATCTAAAGATAGTTTTTATCCCCGTTGTTATTTATGTAGTGGCTTTGCTTGGCTACTTTAAAAAGATAAATTTCGATATCGGGCTTCACACCGTTATCATGATGGGTATAATACTTTTTATCGCACTAATCTTTGCTAAACATAGCGCAGAGCTTGCTTGCTGCTATTTCGAGCAAAGCGGACCCGATTTTAAACGAAGCCTAAAAGAGTATATCATAAAGCATCTTTTAGTGATCGGAAAAGATACTAAGTCAAACGCCAGCTTTGATGATTTTGTGCAGTACTATACCAGAAATTTAAGAAATGAAAATTTCGCTTCGGTCGGGGCGGGAATTTTCCCTATGCTTGGAATTTTAGGAACATTTATAAGCATAGCTATCTCAATGCCAGAGTTTAACTCGTCAAACACGCTCGGTCTTGAAAAAGAAATTTCAATCCTTCTAAACGGAGTTGCAACGGCGTTTTATGTCTCTATTTACGGAATTTTTCTTGCTCTTTGGTGGATATTTTTCGAGCGATACGGAATGAGTAAATTTCAAACTCTTGTTAGACGGCAAAAAAACGCTACAAGTGATTTTTTCTGGAGCAAGGAAGAGATAGATAAGCGTTATTTGCAGCAGAGTTTAACGCATTTTGAAAAGATCGGCGTTATCTTTGAACACGTTAGCAACCAAGAATTTTTTACAGAACTTGATAGAGCCATCAATAAAAAATTTCAGATCTTTACGGATATCCTAAAAGCCGAAGAAAACGCTGTAAAACTTAGCGGCGAAAGCGTAAAGCAGACTATGAATACTCTGCTAAAAACAACAAAAGAGCAAAGAGATCTGGTTAAAATTCACAGCGAAATTTTAAACGTTATAAATCAATTTAACCGCAATATCCAAGATATGCAGATAAAATTTTCGGAGCAATACAACAGACTTTACGAAGTCGGCGGCGATCAAATTTCACGCTTAGAGCGAAGTGTAAGTGAAATTCAAAGCGGAGTAAGAAACTTTAACAACTCGCTTCATATATTTAGCGGTGAAATTTTAGAAAAGCAAAAGCAGGCTATGGACGGCTTTAAAGACTCTTTAATCGACGGAGTTGAGGCGTTTAAAACCGCTTTTAACGATGAGGCAAGCGCTGTTTATGAGGATAATAGCCTGCTTATCAACGAGCTTAAAAACGACATCATGAAACTTGACGAAGAGGCTAGCGAGATCCTTGAAACGATAGAAAAAACAAGCATGTTAGATGAAGATAGAAGATAAAAGACAAAGCTCGGATCAGACATTTTGGATATCTTATGCGGATTTGATGGCCGGGCTGATGTTTGTCTTTATGCTTATAATCGGTGCGGTTGTCGTTAAATACGTCCTTACGCAAAGCGATATAACGCAATTGCAGCTGAATTTAAGAGCTCAAGAACAAAACCTCACCATAGCGCAAAAAGAGCTTAGAAATAAAGAGGCTCTCATACAAAATATCTTTTCAAATTTAAACACCGCAAAACTTGAAAATCAAGAGTTAGCAGAGATAAACGAGCTCATAAACGAGCGTTTACGCAAAGCAAGAGACGAAAAATCACGTCTTGAAAATATCACTTCGGCCTATGCAAACGAGCTTGATGACGCAAATAAGACGATTGAGAATTTAGACCTTCAAGTTAAAGAGCTGATAACAAGCCTTAGCAGTAAAGAGCGGCAAGTAAGCGAGCTTTTAGCAAGCCTTGAAGCGCAAGGACTTAGGTATGAAAATCTTGAAAAAGATTATAACGATACTAAGATGCAGATTAAAAATTTAGGTCTTTTGCACTCAAACGTTATCTCAAATTTACGCACTAAGCTTGGCGATAAAGTGCATATAGATCCTGCTTCGGGTGTGGTTGCGCTACCAAATTCAATCCTTTTTGACATAGGCTCGCACACATTAAAAGAAGAGTCCAAAGAGAAGCTTAAAGAGATTTTGCAAAGCTATTTTGACGCTGTTTTAAATAACAACGAAATTCGAAAACATATAGATAAAATCGTTATCGAGGGGCATACGGACTCTGTGGGAAGTTATCTTTACAACCTTGATCTTTCGCAAAAACGAGCTTATGAGGTGCTTGAGTTTATTTATTCGTGGAACAAAGACAAGCGTTTGGAGAAGTATCTCATAGCTAGCGGCAGAAGTTTTAGCGATCTTATCGTGAAAAACGGCAAAGAGGATGCGGAAGCTTCAAGACGAATTGAGATTAAAATTTCGATTTCCGATAAAGAGGCGATGAAGGAGATCGAAGAGTTTTTGGAGCGACAAAATAAAAAATATTGAGCGGGTTAAATTTAGAAATTTTAGCTTTTATCTGCTTAGAGACGATCTCATAGGAGGCGAATTTAACGGCAATAAGGCTAGAAAGCTTGAGTACTTTTTAAAAAGCGATCTAAGCGGCATAAGGCGAGTTGTCTCTCACGGCTCAAGCCAATCAAATGCGATGTATAGTTTAAGCGTATTTGCCAAGATGAAAGGGCTTGAGTTTTGTTATGTCGTGTCGCATTTAAGCTCAAATTTAGAGGCTAACCCGATCGGAAATTTCAAATTCGCTTTGCAAAACGGTATGAAACTTTTTGTAAGCGAAGATAGAAAGGCTAAGGCAAAAGAGCTTGCAAGTAGCGACGATGCGCTTTTTATAAACGAAGGAGTAGCGCAGGTCGAGGCTGAAGCGGGCTTTATAACCCAAGCGCGCCGGATAGAAAGCTGGGCGAAAGAGCAAGGCAAGATCGTTGATATATTTTTACCTTCGGGAACGGGAACGAGCGCGGCTTACCTTGCAAAGCACACAAAATTTAGAGTGCTAACCTGTCCTTGCGTGGGAGATGCAAAGTATTTAAAAGAGCAGATAAACGCGCTTGATAAGCATTCAAAAGTTGAAATTTTAAATCCGCCTAAAAAATATCACTACGGGGATTTGAAATTTGAGCTTTATGAAATTTGGAAAGAAATTTATGAGGCTAGCGGGATAGAGTTTGATCTGATTTACGATCCCGTGGGGCTTATAACGATGGCGGCAAATTTAGATAAATTTCAAAATGAGGTTTTATATATACATCAAGGCGGAATTTTGGGAAATATCAGCCAAAAACTAAGATATGAGAGAAAATTTAAAGGATAGAATATGAAATTTTTGCTTACGAGCGATGCGAGTTTTCAAGAGAAATTTGACGCGCTGGTAAATCGCTCAAATATGGATATGAGTAGCGTAACACCCGCGGTTTTGCAGATAATCGACGAGGTTAAAGCAAAAGGCGATGAGGCGCTTTTTGATCAAATTTCTAAATTTGACGGATGGAAGGCGGATGAAAACAGCCTAAAGATAGACGTAAGAGATATGCAAAGAGCTTATGACGGGCTTGATAACTCGCTTAGAAACGCTCTAAATTTGGCGTATGATCGCATTAAGTCCTATCACGAAAAGAGCGTGCCTCAAAGCTGGATGCAAAAAGATGGTTGCGGAGTGATACTCGGAGCTAAATATACCGCGGTAGATCGTGCGGGGCTTTATATCCCGGGCGGAAAAGCGGCGTATCCTAGCTCGCTTCTTATGAACGCCGTGCCCGCGATAGTAGCGGGAGTAGAGGAGATCATTGTATGCACTCCGGCAGTAGGCGGCAGAGTAAATTCTCTGCTTTTGGCGGCTATGCATATTTGCGGTATAAAACAAGCTTATAAAGTAGGCGGTGCAAGTGCGATCGCAGCGATGGCATACGGCACAAAGAGCGTAAAAAAAGTAGATGTGATAACAGGCCCCGGAAACATCTACGTAGCAACGGCTAAAAAGCTTGTTTACGGGGAAGTAAATATAGACATGATAGCAGGACCAAGCGAGATAGGCATCATCGCCGACGAAAGCGCTAACGCTCATCATATAGCTATCGATATGTTATCTCAAGCCGAGCATGACGAGCTTGCAAGTGCGTTTCTTATCACGCCTAATCAAGCTTTCGGCGCGCAAGTGCAAAGACATATAAACGAGGAGCTAAAAACTCTTCAAAGATCGGCGATAGCAAGCCAAAGCATAGAGAAAAAGGGCGCCATCATCGTAGCAAAAGATATGGCCGAGTGCATAAAGCTCATGAACGAACTTGCCGTAGAGCACCTTGAGATAGCTACAAATGACGCCTTTGAGATCATGGAGGAGATAAGACAAGCCGGAGCTATTTTCTTGGGGCATTTTACGCCTGAAGCTATGGGAGACTATCTTGCGGGACCAAATCATACTCTGCCTACGGGCGGAAGTGCGAGATTTTACTCGCCTCTTGGAGTTGAAAATTTTATGAAAAAAAGCTCGGTGATATCTGTTGGCGCAAAAGGCATAAAAGAGCTTGGACAAGCTTGTATGAAGCTTGCCGAAGCAGAAGGGCTAACGGCTCATAAAAGGTCGGTTGAAGTAAGATATAGCGAGATAACTCATATAGGCTTATGATAAATTTATAAGCCGTTTTGTATAATCTTAAAAAATTTGGAGAGTTGTTATGAAAATAGGAAATCAAATCGCAAATGCAGGACTTAGTAACCACTACTTGGATCAAGCTAGAGCAAACGGACAAAAAGCGCTAAATAACATATCTGCAACCAGAGCTATAAGCGGCGCCGATAGCGCAAATTTAATTATCGCCGATAGTCTTAGAAGCAGGAGTTCTAGCCTAGAGCAAGGTATCGCAAATGCAAATGATGCTGTTGCCATACTTCAAATCGCAGATAGCACGCTTGCAAACATTACAAAGAGTGCCGATAGGATAAATGAGCTTTCCGTATCGTTAAATAGCGCCGCGTTAAACAGCGATCAAAGAAAGATGATATCAAGCGAGGCGAACGCGCTTGTAAATTCGATGAAAGATAGCTTGTCTCAAGCAAATTTTAACGGTAAAAACGTATTTGGCGATAGTATGAGCTTTTTAACGGGAAACGGCGTGCAAAGCCTAAATTTGTCATCTGCAAATTTTGCAAATATAGACGTAAACGATCAAAATAGCGTGCACGAGTTTATATCTGGCATAAATTCGCTTCGCGGCGAGATAGGCTCGGCTCAAAGCGCTATCATTTCAGGCATAAACGTAAGCCTAGCTCAAAACGTGGCGCTTAAATCAAGCCAAAATAATTTGCTAAATGACGATATAGCCAAAAACGTAAATGAGCTAAATTTAAGCAACCTAAAGCTAAACGCATCTATCATGGCTCAGGTTCACAATAACGCAAATTTACAAAATCAAGTCGCTAGACTGCTAGGGTAAAATTCTAAAATTTAAAGGAGGGTTTTTAGCTCTCCTTGCGATATTTTAAATACTCTCATACGCAAACAAATTTCGGCTTGTTTTTCTCAAGGTTTAATAAGCTTAAAAATTTGCAAAGTTATATAAAACGGCTACGTATAAAATTAAATCATCTAAATTTGACTTGTTTAAGTTCTAAAAAGGCAATATTTTTTAAAAACGGAAACACGTATGAGAAATTTTTGTTGCTATGTTGCGGGGCGGAGTAAAGTTTGCGCTAAAACCGCTTGTACGGCATGCCAGAAGTATTACTTGTAGA
>JAUNLC010000014.1:35406-47014 GCA_030532465.1 Campylobacter sp.
AAAATAGATAGACGGGACTAATTTAGCCCCGTCTTAAATTTACTCGACTTCCGCGTCGATTACGTCGTCGTCTTTTTTCTTGTTTGCCCCACCGCCTTGCTCTTGCGCGTTGTCTTTCTTATACATCGCTTCTGCGAGCTTATGGCTTGCTTCGCTTAGAGCTTTTACTTTAGCGTCTATCTGTTCTTTTGACGCATTTTCATCTTTTAAAGTCTCTTTTAGAGCGTTTAATGCAGCTTCGATATTGGCGCGATCTTCGCTTGAAATTTTATCTCCAAGCTCGTTTAGGCTCTTTTGCGTTTGGTGAGCTAAACTGTCCGCTTGGTTTCTTGCTTCAACTGACTCTTTGCGCTTTTTATCATCCTCTTTGTGAAGTTCGGCATCTTTTACCATTTTGTTTATCTCGTCATCGCTTAGTCCGCTTGAGCCTGAGATGGTGATGTTTTGAGCTTTGCCTGTTGCCTTATCTTTAGCTGAAACTGTTAAAATTCCGTTTGCGTCGATATCAAACTCAACTTCTATTTGCGGCACTCCGCGAGGCGCAGGCGGGATACCTTCAAGGTTAAATTGTCCTAAAGATTTATTATCTCTTCCAAACTCTCTTTCGCCTTGAAGCACGTGGATAGTAACCGCGCTTTGGTTATCTTCGGCTGTTGAGAATACTTGATTTTTCTTAACAGGTATAGTTGTGCCTTTTTCTATGATCTTTGTCATAACGCCGCCAAGCGTCTCGATACCAAGGCTTAACGGAGTAACGTCAAGCAAAAGCACGTCTTTTACGTCGCCTTTTATAACCGCACCTTGTATCGCAGCGCCTATCGCAACGACTTCGTCAGGATTTACGCTCTTGTTTAGCTCTTTGCCGTTAAATGCCTTTTTAACCTCTTCTTGAACAAGCGGCACGCGGGTTGAGCCACCGACCATTACCACCTCTTTGATATCTGTTTTATTTAGGCTCGCCTCTTTTACAACCTCTGTTAGTTTTCTTATAGTCTCGCCTACCAGATCTTCTATCATGCTCTCAAATTTAGCGCGAGTGAGCTTTTTAACAAGGTGTTTCGGACCTGTCGCATCAGCGGTGATGAACGGTAAATTTATCTCTGTTTCTTGAGCGGAGCTTAGCTCTTTTTTGGCGTTTTCGGCCGCTTCTTTTAATCTTTGAAGAGCCATTACGTCGCCTTTTAGATCGATACCGTTTTCTTTTTTGAACTCATCGGCTAGCCAGTCTATCAAGCGGTTATCAAAGTCATCACCTCCTAAAAACGCGTTACCGCCTGTTGAAAGAACCTCTACTACATTATCTCCCGTTTCAAGTACCGTTACGTCAAATGTACCGCCGCCTAGGTCGTATACTACGATCTTTTCAGCCTCTTTTTTATCAAGCCCGTAAGCAAGCGCAGCCGCCGTCGGTTCGTTTATGATACGAAGCACGTTTAATCCAGCGATCGTGCCCGCTTCTTTAGTAGCCTTTCTTTGGCTATCGTTAAAGTATGCAGGAACGGTGATAACGGCATCCACTACGCTCTCACCAAGATATGCTTCGGCGTCTTCTTTTAGTTTCATTAAAACCTTAGCCGAAATTTCTTGCGGAGTATAAACCTTGCCCGCTATCTCGATAGCGCAAGCGCCGTTTCTATCTACTACGTGATACGGCAAGCGAGCTCTTGCCTCTTTGGCGGCATCTTCACCGCTCATTAGACCCATGATTCTTTTGATAGAGTAAATCGTCTTTTCAGGGTTGGTAACCGCTTGACGTTTAGCGCTGTCGCCTACTAAAACCTCGCCTTTATCCGTAAAAGCTACAACCGAAGGGGTCGTGTTTTTACCCTCTTTGTTTTGTATAACTTTAGCCTCACCTCTTTCGAACACACTCACACAAGAGTTTGTTGTACCAAGGTCAATTCCTATAACTTTTCCCATTTTTTATCCTTTTAAATTTAATTTTATCTTTTATTTAGCTACCGAAACCATCGAAGGGCGCAAAACTCTACCGTTTATAAGGTAGCCTTTTTGTATCACTTGCACGATCGCGCCGCTTTCATGATCTTGACTCTCAACTCTCATCATTGCATTATGCACATTCGGATCAAATTCTCCTTCCGTGCTAATAGCCGTGACCCCATGCTTTTCAAAGCATTTTTTAAACTGATCTATGGTGATGTTGATACCCTCTTTTATCTTGGCTGCAAATTCATCGCCTTCGGGATTAAAATTCGCCGCCATCTCAAGCGCGTCAATAACAGGCAAAAGATCTCTTGCAAATTTCTCGTTCGCATAATTTACAAGCTCAACCTTCTCCTTCTCAAATCTCTTTTTTATATTTTCAAAATCAGCGTTAGCCCTATAATACTTATCCGTAAGCTCCTCTAGCTGTTTTTGCAGTTCAAGGCTTTTTAGTCCCTCACCGTCAAAGCTTATGCTCTCATCGCTGTTAGCAAATTCTTCAGCCTTGATCTCTTCGTTTTTGATCTCTTCACTCATGCCACATCCTTTATATGGTTAAAAAATTTCTCATAATTAGTATAAATACTACCTGCGCAAATCATCCTAGCGTCATTCCCAAGATATTTTATATCGCGCTTTATACCTATATGTCCCTCGTTAAAAAGCGGAAAAAACATCAAATTCGACCTCATCAGTCTATCAAAACTAGGATCTAATATCATCTTAAATCTCTCGTCTTCAAACATATCAAAGGCTACCTTCTCGTTTTCTTGAAAATAAATTTTAGCTCTTTTTAGCTCTTTGATTTTGTCTCTTAACTCGTTTAATCCTACTTGGATGCAAACATCCTCAAGCTTATCAAGAGTTATACCCAAAAGATTGTTCAAAAATTTCTCAACTCTATGATCAAATTTAAGAACAATCTCGTCACTGCTAAAATTTAAAACTAAAAACCTATCGTTTAAGTTTAAAATTTCTTCTAAAATTTGATACTCGTTGCCGTAAATCATGCAATAAATTTCAAAATCCTTTATAAGCATTTTCAAAAAATACTCATCTGAAATTTCAAGCTTATCGTCAAAGTCAAGATGAGTTTGCCAATATTCATTCATAGTCGCAGCAGTAGGTATCCTTCCGCCGCTTATATGAAGTTGGGTTATAGCCCCTTCATCTGAAAGCTTTTTAAAATAAACCCTTATCGTAGAAGCGGGGATGGCTACTGACATACGGGAGCAAAGCTCACTTGAGCCAATCGGCGAATTATCGCTTAAATAGGCCTCTATGATAGATTTTAGTATCAAATCCCTTTTGCTTGTTTTTATCATTTTTAGCACTCTTTTATTTTAATTGCTAAAAGGATTATACAATATTGAGTTATATATTGTCAAGTATGTAGATTAAAAAGATTTATTTAGATAGATTTAGTCATATACACTCATATTAAATTTATCTTTGTTATAGCGATATTTCAGAGTTCAAATTTTGAAACCACTAAGTATTATAGATAAAATATACGTTATAATGTATAAAAAATCTATTTAATTTTATTAAAAATACTAAAAAATAAACTTTATACAATTTATTTAAGTATTAATATAATAATTTATGTATGTTTAATAATATATAATGTATAATTTTACGATGGTAGAGATAAGTGATATTTTTAATTTATTGCACAATGCCGTAGAATCAAAAAATATGGGCAAAAAAATTTCTCAAGCCCAAATGGCAAAACGTCTTGGAGTTTCGATGAGAACATATCAAGATTGGAAGCTTGGAACCTCAAAACCACAAGCGGCTATAGCGGTGTGTCAGCTTTTGTGCGAGCTTGATGATGAAGATGTCGTTTATGTGGTTAAAAAGATAAGAAAATTGATAGGAAGTTTAGATGGATAGATTAACACAAAAAGAAAGAGCCCAGCTTGAGGATGTTTTTGCTGCTATTTATGAAAATAGACATTCAAAATTTAGAAATGCCTATAATTTCTTATATGAAAAGTTGATTGTTTTAGTAAATAAATTAAAAAAAAGATTTTGTTTTTAAAAATTTAAATTTACAGATCTTTTTACAAATCCAATAACAAAAATTTTAAAATTTATATCTTATAAAATATTTCTTGGTTATAAATTATCTTAAAAAATCGCTTAAAATAGAACTTTAATAAACAAAATAAAAATAAATTGACAACAAAAATAAAAAGTATTATAATTCTACAAGTTGTTATAAATAAATTATAATTTTAAAGTCTGAGTAACTTTACAAAGGAGTTGTTTTGGGCGATATAATTAAAATTTTTTCAGATGTTGGTAGCGCTTATCAATCAGACGAGAAGCGTATTAAAAACAAAGCCTACGAGTATGACACTATTTGTGTTTATCTGTGTGACATCGAAACTAAAACTATAGATATTGATCTAAATATTCCAAAAGATGATTTGATAATTTGTCGATTTGGCGTTGGGGCAAATTCAGGCAATCTTTTTCCCAATGTTCCTTTGATAATAAAAGATATTAATAAAGATGAAAATAAATTTATTAAAGGTATTTTAAAATCAGTTGAGAATTTACTCTCTTTTTTCAAAGAAGATGAAACTAAAAATAATGAAATTTTAAAAATTTTATCTCAAAATGTTGATAAAAATTTCTTTCTTGAGATAATAGACGATATAAAAAACCTTGAAAAGAGAAAGAAAGATAAGAGTAAAAAAGTTGCAAATTATTTTTCGTTGTCATACCAAAGAAGACCGATTTCTGCTTATTTTAAACAAATTTTTGAAACACATATAACACCAAAAGGATCAAATTTAATTTACGGATTTGATATGCTTAGTAACGCTCAAGGTATAGGAGGTGATGCAAATTTGGCGTTTTGCTCTGTTAATGAAATGCCCGATAATTTAAAGCATATCAAGCATAGACTTTTGCCGCTAAATCATCTTAATGCTTATAGGGTTCAAAATGGATTTTTGGCGATTGATAAGTGGTTGTCTTTTGCTTTTTACGGTATAAAAATGGCGATTTTACCAACCGTAATTTCTAGTGATGATACTCTGTTTGCCGAGGCTTTAAAAATTTTAGAAGCATCAAGTAAAGCTAGCATTCAAGATATCGAAGATATGGAGATCAATATCAATGAGCATTTGGAGTATGTTGCTAAATTAGAGAGCAAAATACCTATTTTAAATACTATTTTGTTTTACAACAAGAGCAACTCCGCTGTTGATGTATTGCTCCAGATAGACGATGTTTTGCCGTCTTTTATATCTCATATTTCCGATAAGATGGGAAGAAATTCTATCAAAGCATTCATCGGCAAAGACTTTGATAAAAGTAGTAATGTCATATATCTTCAAAATCTTTTTGAGGATAGGCTTGAAATAATGAATTTGCTGCTCTCGAGAAAAAAGATAAATTTAGATGTGATAATGAGTAAATATTCGCATCTTATATACAATGGAAGCGCTAGTAAAAAATACTCTTCGCCTATTAATTGGGGTATGTATTTTAATGATTATGATCCAAAAAGAAGTATCAAAACTATATCAAGATATCAGAAATTTTTTAATGAAATCGATGTGCTAAGCGAGAAATTAATATTGCAAAAGGAGTTTGATTTGCAAAATTTAAAAAACAAGCAAGAGGTTTTAAGATCTTTGGTTCAAGAGAGCGAATTTGTAAAAGAAAATGATGTTTTAAAAGCCGCATATTTACTTGGAATGTTTTGTTCTTCTATCATCAAGTGGCAGTATGGCATAAACGGTGGAAATTCTTTTAATAAATGGCTAAACGCAAGCGGAGCTATAACAAAAGAGTCGCTTGAAAGAATTTGGAAAAAAGCGGATGAGACAAAAAGAAAACTTGAAAACACAAGCAGAAGCGGCAATGCAAATTTAAACCAAATAAAAGAGTGCTTGATCGAAATTTTACCTCAAGCGTTTTTGTGCGATAAGGTTGTAAAAAGTTCTTATGTAACTCTTGCTTTTGCAATGGGCGGAAGTGATTTTAATAAATTCATAAAAGATGAAAAAAAGGAGAATGAAGATGAATAAAAAAGAAATTCTTTTTTTATGGGATGGAGAAAATTTCAATCCAAACGGCGACATGCTAAGAGAAAATGCGCCAAGAATGGATGATGAAACGGGAGTTGCGGAAGTAACCGATGTGCGTATAAAAAGAACTATTCGCGATGAGATTATGAAAAAAGACCAATCTTTAATATTTATAAAAGAGTATAAAAAAGATGAGAATGTGCTTGATTGCAAAAGCGCCATAAGAGAGGTTGGTATAAATATAAAGCAAGAAAAACAAGAGATAGAAAAAGAAATTTTGTCAAGATTTATAGATATACGAGCTTTTGGAGGGGTGCTTCCTATATCCGATAAAGATGAGATGAAAAAGGACAAAGATATAAAAACCGCAGGTGTTCAGTTTACAGGACCGGTTCAGTTTAGAATGAGCAGATCTCTTCATCGAGTTTGTATGCAGCACATAAAAGGAACGGGTGCGTTTGCAAGCGGAAGCGATAAGGGTAATAAGACATTTAGAGAGGAGGATTTTATAAGCTATGCAATATTTGCAACTTATGGAATCATAGATAATAATAACGCTAAAAATACAAATTTTACGCAAAGTGATGCCGATGAAATCTTGCAAGCTCTTTGGAACGGAACTAAAAATTTGATAACCAGATCAAAAGCCGGGCAGATGCCAAGATTTATGCTTATAGTAACTTACAAAGACAATACTTTTGCGGGAGATTTAAACAACAGCATATCTATAAAGAGCGATAAAGACGATGAAGCTATAAGAAATATAAATGATTTTACCGTTGATTTTACTAAATTAAAGTCAAAGCTCTCCAGGTATGCCGGCAGCATCGAAAAGATAGAGTATATGAGTGATTATGATTTTGAACAAAATAACAGATCGCAATTTGATAGCAGTTGGGTGAAGATAGGAATTTAAATGGATATTGTCGCTTTTAAACTAACCGGCGATTATGCTCATTTTTCTCATCCTGCAACAATCTATTCTAGCTTAACTTACCCAATCCCTCCTAAAACTTCCATTATGGGTTTTTTGGGAGCTTTGATAGGAGAAAAAGAGTATTTTAAACTAAACGATATCGCATATAGCATAAAAGTAAATAACCAAATTTCAAAAAAGAGTTTTGTGTTTAACGGGATCAAAAACGCTCTTTCTTCAAGCATGCATATTAAAGATGGTTATCAGGACTCAAGCGATAAAAAGCAATTTTACAGAGAGCTTATCAAAAATCCTTCATACACTGTTTTTTTAAATTTAAGCAAACTAAATAGCGAACATAAAAGCGAAATACTTAAAAATTTAAAAGAGCACAAAAGCGTTTTTACGCCATACTTAGGCATAAATTTCTGCATAGCCGATTTTGAGTGGATAGATATTTTTAAGTGCGATCAAGTAAGCAAAGACGTATCGTTTATAGACACTTTTACTCTTAAAGATGACTTTGTTTTTGAAGTGCAAAATTTAGATGTAAGATTAACCACGACTAGAATGGCTTGCGGATGTGAAGAGGGAAGAATATTTAAAGATTTTAAAGACTTTGTTGTTGAGATTAACGGAGGATGCAAGATAAGCTCAAAAAATCGTTCAAACATATACCAAATAAATGAAGATAGAGTCTATTTCGTTTGATGAGTTTTTATCTCATCCCGACAAAAAATTTGAAAATCATATAAAAAATATGATACGTCAAAACGACGATGAAGCCCAAAGACTTGTTAAGCTGTTTCACGATATAGCAAAGCTTAAAATAGCTTTTCAAATTTATATTAGAAATTTAGACCGGAAAGATTTAGATAAAAAACACTCTTTTTTATCGGCTTGTATATTTTTACTAAACTCTCCATTAAGCGATCTAATGACCGCATTTGGGTTTTTGGCGATCGTTCATCATCACGGAAGCATAGAAAATTTTTTTAATCTAATTGAGACAAATAAAAATTTCGGTAAGTATTTTGAAAATTCAAAAGAATTTGACTACTTTGATGAGGTTTGCGCTAATGCCAAAAAGCTTGAAATTTACCAAGATATAAAGACCGGCAAAGAGGAGCTTATAGAAAAAGCTACAAAGCTTCAAGGATATGTTAGGCGATTGAAATTTCAAAAAGATATTTTGGGGTATAACGAGTTTGTTGATTTTAAAAAGCTATATTCTAATCTAATATACTCTGATAAATTTGAAGCCATATTTAGCAGACAACAAGATATAAAATGTGAGTATGATTTATTGCGGGCGTTAGAAAATTTCATTAATAAGCTTAAGCCAAATGCAAAAAGAGCCGAGTTTAGAAAATTTGTGCTTGATAATTTTGATGATAGATTTAGACTTTTTACCCTAACCGCTCCGACAGGATACGGAAAGACCTTAACGGCTCTAAATTTCGCACTCAAATTTAAAAAAGATCGTATCATATATGCGCTTCCTTTTACTTCGATTATAGATCAAACCGATGCGATATTTTTGGATATCTATAAAGAGGAGGATGAGGTTTTAATCTATAAGGTTCATCACAAAACGACTATTGATGAAAACGAGCCTGCCGATAGGTATTCAAAGATTAAATTTATGATGGAGTCTTTTAGCGGCGATATAAATATCACAACCATTTACCAGCTTATATTTGCTATCTTTGGTAATTCAAATAAAGACAATGTAAAATTTAACCAACTGCAAAACAGTGTCGTGATAATAGATGAAGCCCAAGCCATTGCGTATAAATTTAGAAAAGATTTTATAAAGCTTTGTGAGATCATATCAGATAAGCTTAATACGGTTTTTATATTTATGTCGGCCACAATGCCTATCATAAAGAGCGATAAATTTAAAGAAATTTCCAATCTTGATTATTTTAAAAATCAAAACAGATATGTTATCAAGTGGCTTGAGCTTGAAGATGGGCAAGCTAGCCTAATAAAAAAAGTAAAGGACGTCGCAGATCATAAAAATACTCTTGTGGTGGTAAACGAAATCGCAAAGGCTCAAGAGCTGTTTATGGAGTTTTGCCATGAATATAACTGTTTTTGCTTAAACGGATATATGTATGATGAGCATAAGCAAAGCGTAATATCAAAGATAAAAGAGATGATAGACAAGGATGAAAAAAAGGTGCTTCTTATATCCACTCAGTCTATCGAAGCAGGAGTTGATCTAAGCTTTGATGTAGGGTTTAGGGAAATTTCTCCCATAAGCTCCATCATACAAACGGCAGGACGAGTAAATAGACATTTTAAAGATACGGCGGCAGAACTTTATGTTTTTAGCGCTATTAGCAAATACACCGATAAAATTTACGGAGATTTGCAGTTTGTCAGCAAAGAGATCCACTCTATGCTCAAAGAAAAAGATATACAAGAGTCTGAAGTGCTTGAAATGTCTAGTGCGTATTTTAGCAAGATACATGATCAGCTGGAGAGTCTTTATTTTGAGAGTCATATGCAAAAGCTTGAGTTTGAAAGCATAAACAAAGAGGTTGAAGAGGTGATGAGCGATAAATTTAAGGAGCTTATCATTATAGAGCCCCAAGATGGTTTTATTAGACAGATCGAGTCTGAAATTTTAAAACCGCAAGATGAAAAGGCCGATGTTTTTATGATAAGGGATATCTTTAAAAACAACATTAAAAAATTATCTAAATTTGGAATAAACATCACTCATTTTGATAAAGACAAGATATCTTCATACGTAAAAGAGATAAAAGGATTAAGGCGGATGTATTATCTGCCGTTTGGTCATAGTAGCGTTTATAGTGACAAGATAGGACTGAAAAAAGATATAAATTTGGATGCTTTAAACGAGGCGTTTGATGTTTGATGAGCAGGATATAACCGGAACTTTAGTAAATTATTTTACCACATGCAAACGAGAAGCTTGGCTTTACGCTCATCACATACATGCCGATCAAGAGGATGAAAATATACTAATGGGCAGAGCGATCTCTCAGATGAAAGAGGATAATTTACAGGACTTTGCATTTTCAAATTTGAAATTTGACAAGCTTTCTAAGGAGCGCGGACACTATCTTGTAACAGAATACAAAAAGAGTATGAAAAACCCACAAGCAGGCAAGATGCAGCTTCTGTTTTATATGTATATTTTAAAAATAGGTTTGAATTTAAAAGAGATAAACGGTAGATTGATCTCGGGTAAGAGCGTATTTTTTATAGATGGAAGCGAAGATAATTTTAACACAATGAAAGATGTGTTAAGCGATATCGTAAGTCTTGTAAATTCACAAAAGGCTCCCAAATTCGAGTATAAAAAGATCTGTGATAATTGCGCTTATAAAAATTACTGTATGTGAGAATTTGGTATGTATGTAATTTTATTTTATGATATCGCAGGAGCTAAATTTAAAGAAAAAAATAACACAAATCGCATCAGAAAGGCGGTTGAAAAATTTTTGCCGCGAGTGCAATTTTCTGTATATGAGGGCGAAATTAGACCAAGCGATCTTAAAAAGTTAAAAGCTATTTTGCAAAAAGAGTGCGTTAAAGAGTGCGATTCTGTCGTTATTTATACATTTAACTCGCTTAAATATTCCGAGCGTGTAGTTATAGGTCAAGATAAAAAAGAAGAGATGTTTAGTTAGGAATTATAAATGCAAAACAGTGTATCCAAAAACGACAGAAGCCACTTTATCTTGAGTGCGGGCAGGTTAAGAAGGCAGGATAATAACCTGTATTTTGATAAGTATGATGAGCTTGGAGCGGTCTGTGCAAAAAAGATTATCCCGATCAATTCTATCAGCGAAATTTACATTCTTGCAAAGGTTGATATAGATACTTATACTATCGCGTTTTTGGCTGATTGCAACATACTTTTGCATATTTTTTCGCCGCACCAAAGCTTTAGAGGAAATTTCTTTCCCAACACTTCAAATTCGGTCAATAAAAGCGGATTTGTTTTACTTGCTCAACTTCGTTCATTTGACGATCCGGTTAAACGAACGTATATTGCACGCGAAATAACAAGGGCGCATATATTAAATGACGCGTCAAATTGCAAAAGGCATAATGTTAAATTTGACACTGATTCTCACATAAAGGCTCTTGATGCTACCAATAATGTCGCAGAGATAATGGCTGTAGAAGGAGCTTTTCAAAAGAGTTATTACGAAAAATGGAACGAGATCATAAATGATCAAAGAAGTTTTAAATTTACGATTCGCACCAAGCGACCGCCTGCGGACAAGATAAATAGTTTTATAAGCTACATAAATACTAGAATTTACAACATCTGTCTTAGTGAAATTTATAAAACCGAACTTGATCCTAGGATCGGATTTTTGCATGAGCCAAACTATCGTGCGCTTAGCTTGCATCTTGATTTGGCTGAGATCTTTAAACCTATTTTGGGCGATAATCTTATATTTACAATGTTGAACAAAAAAGAGATCGGCGCTAAAGACTTTATGACTGATTCGGGGCGAATTAAATTCACAAATGACGCTATCCAAAAAATAGAGAAAAAGATGATAGCTAGATTAACCGAGCAAATTAAGATTGACAATCAATTATTAACTTGGCGTCAAGTCATAAGACGAGAAGCGAATCGTCTTAAAAAATGTATTTGCGAAGATGCGCCTTATAGCGGATTTGTATGGGACTAGGATTGTTTTAG
>JAUNLC010000057.1 GCA_030532465.1 Campylobacter sp.
TCCTTTTTTAGCACAAAGCGGGTAAATTCGCAAATTCACCCGTCTAAATCAGATTTTAATCAACCTTAAAATTCTCTATCTCATTAAAATTTAGATATCTGTAAATTTCATCTTCTTTGCCTGCTATCCTATCAGGCACTATCTTCATATACTCCTTTACGCTAGGAAGCCTTCCAAGCAGAGCGCAAACCGCAGCAAGTTCCGCACTTCCTAGATAGACCTTCGCGCCAAGACCCATTCGGTTGTCAAAATTTCTGGTCGAGGTCGAAAAAACCACGGCATTATCCTCAACTCGCGCTTGATTTCCCATGCAAAGCGAGCAGCCCGGCACCTCTATACGCGCACCGACTTGTTTAAAAATTTCATAATACCCCTCGGCTTCAAGCTTCTCTTTGTCCATCTTCGTAGGCGGCACTACCCAAAGGCGTGTAGGTATCTCGCCCTCGCCTCTTAAGGTCTCTCCAAGCGCGCGGTAGTGTCCGATATTTGTCATACAGCTTCCCACGAAAACCTCATCTATCTTATGAGGTCTATTTGTATCGGCTAAAATTTCGCTAAGAGTCGCCACATCGTCAGGATCGTTCGGACAGGCAAGTATCGGCTCGGTTATCTCGTCCAAATTTATCTCTATCACCTCAGCATACTTAGCGTCTTTATCGGCTCTTAACAGGGTTGGATTTGCCAGCCATTCGCGCATCTTGTTAGCTCTTCGCTCAAGAGTCGCCCTGCTTTCATATCCTGCCTTTATCATAGCCTCGATAAGAGTTATGTTTGATCTTATATACTCTATCACGGGCGCTTTATCAAGAGCTACCACGCAAGCCGCCGCCGATCTTTCGGCAGAAGCGTCGCTTAGCTCAAATGCCTGCTCTACCTTTAGGCTCTCAAGCCCTTCGATCTCTAAAATTTTGCCCGCGAAGATATTTTTTTTATTTTTCTTTTCAACCGTAAGCAGTCCGTGCTTGATCGCATAGTAAGGTATCGCATTTACAAGATCTCTAAGCGTGACGCCTCTTTGAAGCTTGCCTTTAAAGCGCACTAAAACGGATTCAGGCATATTTAAAGGCATAACGCCAAGCACCGCCGCAAACGCTACAAGACCGCTTCCTGCCGGAAAGCTTATGCCGATAGGAAAGCGCGTATGACTATCGCCGCCCGTTCCAAGAGTGTCGGGAAGCACCATACGATTTAGCCACGAGTGTATGACGCCATCGCCAGGTTTTAGGCTAACACCGCCGCGAGAGTTCATAAATTTTGGCAAAGTCTTATGCGTGATCGCATCGCTTGGCTTAGGATAAGCCGCCGTATGACAAAAGCTCTGAAGCACGAAATCAGCCGAAAATCCAAGGCTCGCAAGCTCTTTTATCTCATCTCTCGTCATCGGACCCGTTGTATCTTGGCTTCCAACGGTTAGCGTCATAGCTTCGACGTAAGAATTTGGCCTTACGCCCTGCATTCCGCATGCCTTACCGACTATCTTTTGAGCTAGAGTAAACCCGAAATTTGAGTTATCTTCGGGCTGCTTTGGCTTAGTAAATATATCCTCGGCGCCCAAATTTAAAGCCGCCCTAGCCTTCATGCAAAGCCCGCGACCGATGATAAGCGGTATGCGCCCGCCCGCCCTTATCTCGTCAAGCAGAGTATTTGGCGTGAGAGTAAAATGGCTTATAACCTTGCCTGAGCGCACTATCTCGCCCTTATACGGGTAAATTTCTATCTCATCTCCCGTTTCAAGCGAGCTTACATCGGCGATGATCGGTAGCGCGCCGCTATCTTCTGCGGTGTTAAAAAATATCGGAGCGATAGTCGTGCCGATAACTATGCCGCCTGTTTTTTTATTTGGCACGCCATCTATCTCGCGACCAAGATGCCACTGGATGGAGTTTATACCGCTTTTTCTACTTGAGCCGGTGCCGACCACATCGCCCACATAAACCACTTCGCGGCCGCTTTTTTTAAGACCAGCTATCTTCTCAAGACTTCCAGACTGTCTTCTAATGAGCATAGCATTGGCATGAAACGGGATATCAGAACGAGTAAAGGCTTCACTTGCAGGGCTTAGATCATCGGTATTTGTTTCCCCAGGTACCTTAAAGACAACTGCCTTTATCGACTCATCAAGCGGCTTGCGAGCTAAAAACCACTCGGCATGCGCCCAAGAGTTTATAACCTTAAGTGCAAATTCGTTACTCTTGCTTAAATTTAGCACATCGTTAAAATAATCATGCACGAAAATCGTCTCTTTAAGCACCTCACAGGCGGCTTTCGCTACGTTTTTATCGCTGTTTTGAAGCGAGGCTATAAGCACGATCACGCTGTATCCGCCAAGCATAGGCTTTAGCATATTTACCGCGCTTAGCTTATCAATGCCTGCGATCTTAACATCGTGATTTATAATCTCGTTTAAAAATTCAGCCTTTATCTTAGCCGCGTCATCAACGCCCGGATTTACTCTAGTGGCAAGCAAATTTATAAGCTCGGCTTGCCTTTTGTCGCCCTCTTTTAAAAGCTCACAAATTTGTTTGGTTTGCTCCACATTTAAAGCAAGCGGTGGGATACCCAAGCTCTCACGCTCCTTTACATGTTTTTCATACTCTATAAAAAAATTCATTATCCATCCTTTATCTTTATCACTACGCATAAGTTATAAAATTTATTCTATTTTATCCAAAAACGCATAAGAAACTAAACTAAAATTTGCTAAATTTAAGGATATAAAAACCAAAGGAGTAAATTTGCAAAAAGCCTACTTCAAATCCCCGATCGGGATATTAGAAATTTGTGCAAATGATGGCAAAATTTGCGCTCTGAATTTTGTGGATAAATTTATCAAAACAGAGGTTAAAGATGAAAATTTAAAGCTTTGTTTAAAGGAGCTTGATGAGTATTTCAAAGGAAATTTGCGTGAGTTTAAAACTAAACTTGAAATTTCAGGCACTCCTTTTCAAAAAAGCGTCTATGAAGCGCTACTTAAAATTCCTTACGGAAAGACTATAACCTACGCGCAGTTAGCTAAAAATATAAATAGACAAAAAGCGTGTCGCGCGGTAGGCTCTGCAAACGGCAAAAACAAAATTCCTATCATCATCCCTTGTCACCGAGTAGTAGCCGCTAGCTCACTTGGCGGATATTCGGGCGGCGAAGGCTTAAAAACAAAGGAATTTTTACTCAATTTAGAAAAAGAGAATTTATAAATTTTGACAACTTTAACAATATATTGTACAATCATATAAAATTTTAAAAAGGAAAAACATGATAGCGACAAATTATTCGGATGTAAGAAATAATCTCAAAACATACTGCGATATGGCAGTAAGCGACTTTGAAACTATCATCATCACAAGAAAAAACAATGAAAACGTAGTTTTGATGAGCGAGGATGAATATAACAATCTCATTGAAAATTTATACATCATGTCAAATAAAAAATACTACGACGAGCTTTTAAAAAGAAAAGCCGAAGTGGAAGCAGGTGATGTAATAGTACGCGACATTATCGAGGTTGATTGATGAACATAACTTGGAATAAAGAGGCTTGGGATGAATACACGGCATGGCAATCGGAGGATAAAAAGATCGTTAAAAAGATAAATGAACTTATAAAAGATATCCAAAGAAACGACAACGAAGGAATCGGCAAGCCCGAGCCTTTAAAGCACCAGTTAAGCGGATATTGGAGTAGAAGAATTACCGAAAAACACAGACTGGTTTATAAGATAACACTAAACGAAATCACCATAATCGCCTGCGCAAATCACTACGAATAGCCAAATTTAAAAACTTATATAAATTATAAAAAGTAAATTCTACCGCCTAAGATAGCGGTAGAATTTTAGTATCAAACGACGAATTTAGGATCGCTAAACGCCGTTAGTTTTGGAGCTTCGCCCTTAAATTTCTCTATATTTACAAGAGCGGTGTGGCTGATATTGCCGTTTGCAAGTTTGCTAGTCGGTATGTCTATGGTTAGAGCATTTGCACAACCGTTTTTGCAAAGTCCATTTGCGTCAGGATCATACCAAGCGCCCTCGGACAACCTTACAACACCGTTTAAAATATTATCCGTTACCACCGCTCCTGCAAGCACCTCACCGCGAGCGTTAAATACACGCACTAAATCGCCGCTTTTGATACCAAGAGCCTTAGCGTCTTTACTGTTTATCCAGATAGGTTCGCGATTTGCGACCGCATAATTGTCGCGGATGCTCGTGTTGCTTAGTTGAGAGTGAAGTCTATCCGCAGGGTGAGCGCTGATCATGTGAAACTGCGCCGGTTTATCCTTCATGCCTAGCCACTCGATCGGCTCAAACCACATAGGATGCGCTTTGCAGTCGTCATACCCCATCTTTTCGATAGTCTCAGAGTAAATTTCTATAAGCCCCGAAGGCGTTCCAAGCGCGTTTAAGATAGGATCTTCTCTAAATTCGCCGTGTCTTACCCACTGATCACTCTCAGGAGTCGAATAGAAAGTCACAGGCTCATTTGCCGCCCAAAATTCGTTAAACGGCTTCATGTCGGTTATCAGATCAGGCACCGCCATAACCTGAGCATAGGCCGCGTCATAATACTCTTTGATCCAGTCAAATTCACTCTTGCCGTTATCGGTATATGCTACGACCAAATTTTTAGCATAGGCTTTGCATAGGTCGCTAAATATTTGATAATCATCCTTTGCCTCTTCAAATTTCTCGACAACTTGCTTCATCGGAGCGATATTCATATTTGAGTAATCTCCCGTCATAGTGATATCGTTTCTCTCATAAGAAGTTGTGGTCGGGAAAACTATATCGGCCATCTTCGCAGTCGGCGTCCAATACGGCTCATTTACAACGATGGTTCTTGGTTTTTGCCACGCTTTTACAAGAGTGTTTGTATCTTGATGGTGGCAGAACGGATTGCCTCCGACCCAGTAGATGAAGTCGATATCCGGATATGTTATCTTTTTGCCGTTGTGATCTATGGTTTTGCCAGGATTTAAGAGTACGTCCGCGATTCTAGCTAGCGGAAATACATACTCTGTTGATTTTTGCAGCCAGCTTTGACCGGTTCCTACAGCAGTTACAGGCTTAGCTACAAAGCGACCGTTTTTATCAAAACTTCCCGAATTTGTTCCGATAAATTCGCCCTGCTCGTTAAAAAATCCCAAACTTGCGCTATTCATACCGCCGATTACTCCACCCTTGCAAGTAGGAGCGCCGCCGTTTGAGTAGTGATAGCTTAGGCCAAAACCACCGCCCGGAAGTCCGATCTGACCGAGCATAGCGGCTAGCGTCACCATAGCCCAGTGCGGTTGCTCGCCGTGGTGAGCTCTTTGCATACCCCAACCGCTCATTAGCATAGTGCGGTTGCTCATAAAAGTATCTGCAAGCTCTTTTATAACAGAGGCTTTAAGACCGCAAATTTTACTTGCCCATTCTAAATCTTTTGCCACCCCGTCTGTTTTACCGAGTAGATAAGGAAGGAATTTATCAAAGCCTACCGTATAAGTCGAGATAAACTCTTTATCGTATTTGTCACTTGTATATAGATAATGCATCATGCCAAGCATCATTGCCGTATCGGTATTTGGCAGAGGAGCTATCCACTGGGCTTTATCGAAGTATTGAGCCGTTTCGCTTCTGATAGGATCGATGATGATCACTTTTTTACCCGATTTTTTAAGCTCTTCAAAGTATTTAAAGCCCTGCTCGTCCGCACTTGTCCATGCTATTCTAAGTGTATTTAGAGGGTTTGCTCCCCAGATAACGACTACTTTTGAGTGTTCAAGCACTAAAGGCCAGCTAGTTTGTTGTTCGTAAACCTCGATACTTCCCATAACGTGAGGCATGATAACTTGGCTTGCTCCTGTTGAATAATCACCCAAGTGACCCACGAAGCCTCCGCTTAAATTCATAAATCTATGAAGTAAAATTCTAGAGTTATGCACGTTTCCGCTTGATTTCCAGCCGTAACTTCCCGCAAATACGCTTTGGATACCCTTTTCTTTTCTCGTCTTTTTAAGCTCTCTTGCGACAAGCTTGATAGCATCTTCGTATCTTACTCTAACCCACTCGTCTTTGCCTCTAAGTTCGGGTTTTGGGTTATTTGGATCCATTAGATAGCTTTTGCGCACCATCGGGTATTTGATACGGCTTTTATATACCATATCGGCGGTAAAATTTTGAAGTGGATTTGGTATCTCGCTCGTCTTTTGAACAGGATTTGAAGCTACTATCTTACCGTCTTTAACCTCTACTTTTAGCATACCCCAGTGAGCTGCGGTATTTACGGTGCCGTTTTTGACAAGTCCCGAATTTAGCTCATCTGCTAACAAATTTGTAGCCGTAACCTTTGAAAGCAGCGGAGCTCCCGCCAAAAACGCACCAAGTTTTAAAACATCTCGTCTTTGCGTATTCATTTTTTCTCCTTTTGTGGTTGTTTACTTAACGTCTGCAGAGTGCTTTTGCAGATACTGCGTGATAAGCCACTCGTCTTTCTTGTCTATCGCGGTTCTGCTAAGCATCGATTTTACAAGCCCCGGCCATTGATTTGCCTTGTAATGATCGGTCGCATGAGCCGTATGACAGATGCCGCAGTTATCCTTATACAGCTGATCGGCTCTTGAAAACATTGAAGCTACTTCGCTAGTAAAACCTCCTTTGTCGGTATAGGCAACCGCTTCAACCTTATCCCATTTACCGTCTTTGCCCTTTTCAAGCAGTTTATACTCTATCTTTACCGTCTTTGCAAATGCAGCTGCGATAACACGCTGCGAATCGCTATAGTAGATCACATTATCAACTGCGGGATTTTTATAACCGCGGATGACTACTTTTACTCTATCTCCGCTCTCTTCGCTGATTTTAACTGCATTGGTTGGAAGCAGTCTGCCTATAGACTTGTTTGAAGTAGCGTCCATAAATAGTGGCTTAACTACATCGGTATAAACATCTCCCGAAGCAAATAGCGAACAAGCCAACGCTGCGGATAGTAGCAACTTCTTCATATTTCTCCTTTTTATGTGGTTGTAGAAAAATTATAGATAAAAAGTATGATTTAATTGTGATTTTTTTGAAATTTATGAAATTTTATGAATTTATTTAAATAATTTTTTGGATTTAGAAATCTTTAATA
>JAUNLC010000058.1 GCA_030532465.1 Campylobacter sp.
CTTCCAAAAGATTTTGCCTCGTATAAATTTGAAAAGCTTTTCATAAACTCTCTAAACAGCCAAAAAGGAAGCTTTAGAGCTACTTTTATCCTGCCAAACGAAAGCGTTAAGAGCCTATTTTTCAGATACGAATTTAAGGCTAAAATGCCTATCTTAAGAGCAGGTAAACAAATTTCCGTTAAGCACATCTTAAGCGTGCTTGATTATAGATTTGACGAGATTGAGTTTAGCGAGTTTTCAAAAGACTATTTTACCGATATTCCCGTTTCAAAGATGATATCAAAACAAAACATAAAAGCAGGCGACATCCTTGCAAAAAGGCAGTTTCAAATGCTCTCTATGGTAAAAAAGGGAGATACGGTGCAAGCGGTGCTAAATGACGGCTCGTTAAACGTTAGCATTGAAGTAAAGGCCTTGGAAGACGGAAATTTAGGCGATGTGATAAAGGTTAGAGGCAGAGATAAAAAGGTATTTTATGCTACAATCATCTCAAAAAAACAGGTTCTAATCAGATGAGAAAAATTTTAGTAGGCATTAGCGGTGCAAGTGGCGTAAATTTGGGCGTTAAACTCGCTAACGAAGTAGCTAAAACAAACGAGTGTCACGTCGTCGTAAGTAAAAACGCTAAGCTTGTGCTTGAAAAAGAGCAAAAGCTAAATTTATCTATCAAAAACGCTAAAATTTACGATGACAGCGATATCTCAGCATCCCTAGCTTCAGGCTCATTTGGTATAGACTCTAGCATCATAGCGCCCTGCTCTATCAACACACTAGCGAAAATTCACGCAGGATTTAGCGATACTCTTTTAACCCGCGCGGCAGCGGTTGCGCTTAAAGAGCGAAGAAAGCTGATCATTGGAGTTCGCGAAATGCCGTTTTCTACGATAGCGCTTGAGCAAATGGCAAAGCTTTCAAGCTTAGGCGTTGTTATCGCACCGCCTATTTTAGGATATTATGCCGATATAAAAAACTTAGAAGATATGGAAAATTTCATCATCGGCAAATGGCTTGACGCACTTGGTATAGAAAATCAAATTTATAAAAGGTGGGGTGAAGAGTGAAAAAATCTTGCATATATCCGGGAACTTTTGATCCGATCACAAACGGCCATATAGACGTTATCAAGCGCGCGACAAAGATTTTTGACAAGGTTATCGTAGCAGTTGCTAAAAGCGAGAGCAAGCAACCGTATTTTGATATCAAAAAGCGCGTTGAGATGGCAAAGATCGCAACCGCAAATTTAAAAAACGTAAGCGTAATCAGCTTTGATAATCTGCTTGTGGATTTTGCCAAGAGCCACGATATAACCATCGTTATACGTGGGCTTCGCGCCGTTAGCGACTTTGAATACGAACTTCAAATCGGCTATGCAAACGCCACGCTTTGGGATGAGTTTGAGACCGTTTATCTCATGCCAAGCCTTAAAAACGCCTTTATATCAAGCTCTATCGTGCGCTCGGTTTTAAGGCATAACGGCGATGTAAGCAAGCTTGTGCCAAATGAAATTTTAGAAATTTTAAAGGAAAAAAATTAGATGTATGTGCTGTTTGAGGGGGTTGACGGGGTCGGTAAGAGCACTCAGATACAAAGGGTAGCAAAATTTTATGAAAACGCTCTTATCACGCATGAGCCCGGAGGAACGAAGCTTGGCGAGAAGCTAAGAGAAATTTTACTTGGCAAAAACTCGCTTAGCAAAGAGGCTGAAATTTTGCTGTTTTTAGCCGACAGAGCCGAGCATTTTGATAAAATTATAAGCAAAAACGAAGATAAGATAGTTTTAAGCGATAGAGGATTTGTCTCGGGCATGGCTTATGCGATGGCAAACGAAAGCCGTGCAGGTAGGGTTTGCGATGAAGCGTATGTGCAAAAATTGCTTGAGTTTAATAAATTTGCCCTTCAAGGCAAAATGCCCGATAAGATAGTGTTTTTTGAAGCGAATTTAGAGCTTATAAACTCTCGCGTTTTTTCACGCAATCTTGATCATATAGAGAGTCGCGGAGCGGAGTATCTGCTAAGCGTGCAAGAAAATATGAAACGCGTTTTAAACTCGCTTGATCTGAAAATTTTAACCGTGAAAGCCGATGACAAAATAGAAAATATAACAAATTTGATAAAGGAATTTATAGATGATTAGCGCATTAAGAGGGATGAAAGATAGCTTGCCGCCTACGAGCAAGACTTACGAGTACATCGTAAAAACCTGTGAAGAGGTCGCTAGAAACTACGGATATAGCTTTATTATGACGCCTCACCTTGAGCAAACCGCACTTTTTAGGCGAAGTGTCGGAGAAAGTAGCGATATCGTAGGCAAAGAGATGTATCAGTTTATCGATAAGGGCGAAAATGACGTCTGCTTGCGCCCGGAAGGCACCGCGGGTGTCGTAAGAGCCTTTATAGAGGCGAAATTTGATAAGGCCGGAGGAGTTAGGAGATACTTTTATCACGGCTCGATGTTTAGATATGAAAGGCCGCAAAAGGGACGCTTGCGCGAATTTCACCAGTTTGGTTGCGAGTGCTTCGGTGAAGCAAGCGTGTATGAGGATACAAGCGTTATTTTGATGGTAAATGAAATTTTTACTCGCCTTGGCATAAAGACCGCTCTTAAGATAAATTCCTTAGGCGATAGCAGTTGTATGCCCTCTTACCGCGAGAAATTGCTTAAATTTATAGGCTCTTACGAAGATAAAATTTGCGAGGATTGCAAAAGACGCAAGGATACAAATCCCATCCGCGTACTTGACTGCAAAGAGCAAAAGTGTCAAGAAATTTACAAAACCGCACCTTTGATAATAGACAATCTAAGCAACGAATGTAGCGATGAGTTTAAAAAACTGCAAGAAATTTTAAGCGCAAACGGGGTTAAATTTGAGATCGATCCTAGGCTTGTGCGCGGACTTGACTACTACTGCAAAACGGCTTTTGAGTTTATAAGCGACGAGATAGGAAGTCAAAGCGCGGTTGCAGGCGGAGGAAGATACGATAGGCTCGTAGAGTATCTGGGAGGCAAGGCAAGCTACGGCGTGGGCTTTGCGATGGGGATCGAGCGGATAATGGAAATTTTAAGCCTAAGAGAGACGCAAAACGAGCGAGAAGGGATTTATCTGTGCGCGCTTGATAGCGACGGGGTTGATTTCATATACAAACTAGGCATAAATTTAAGGAAAAAATTTAAAACGGAGATTAGCTACGAGGCGAAAAATTTGCAAAAGCATCTTAAAAACGCCGACAATAAAAACTGCGAAATTTTTCTTTGCATTGGCGAAAACGAGATGAAAAACGGGCAAGTTTGGTATAAGAATTTAAGCAGTAAAAACGAGAAAATCATAAGCCTAGATGAGCTTGAAGGAGTGCTAAGTGAATAACTACGGTTTAAATTTATGGGGCGACTCAAATTTCGTCATAGAAAACGGCAAAGTATGTGTAAATAGCGGCTCAAAACCAGCCGTCATTGACATAGTAAAAGATATTAGAAGCGAGGGATATAGAGGACCGTTGCTACTTCGCTTCCCTCACTTGATCAAAAAGCAAATTCAGCAAATTTACTCAAACTTCAAATCGGCAATCAAAGAATTTGACTACAAAGGCAAATTTAACGCCGTCTATCCTCTAAAAGTAAATCAATATCCGGGCTTTGTAAAAAATCTCGTTAAACACGGCAAAAGCTACGGATACGGGCTGGAAGCGGGCTCAAAGGCGGAGCTACTGCTCGTGATGGCTTACAACAACGAAGGCGCTCCGATAACGGTAAACGGCTTTAAGGATAAAGAGATGATAAATATCGGCTTTATCGCCGCCGAGATGGGACATAACATCACTTTAACTATCGAGGGTCTAAACGAGCTTGAGGCGATCATCGCGATAGCAAAAGAGCGCTTTGCTCCAAAGCCAAATATCGGACTTCGTATCAGACTTCATAGCTCGGGTTCTGGAATTTGGGCTAAGAGCGGAGGTATAAATTCCAAATTCGGACTAACCGCGACCGAGCTTATAGAAGCCGTAAATTTGCTAAAAGAGGCGAATTTGCTGGATTGCTTTAATATGATTCACTTTCATATAGGCTCTCAGATAACTGAAATCCATCCGCTCAAAAAGGCTCTCATAGAGGCGGGAAACATCTATGCCGAGCTTAGAAAGATGGGAGCAAAAAATCTAAAAGCCATAAATTTAGGCGGCGGCCTAGCCATAGAGTATTCGCAGTTTAAGGAAAATTCAAGCCGAAACTACACCTTAAGCGAATACGCAAACGATGTCGTTTACCTGCTTAAAACCATTGCAAATCAAAAAAACGAGCTTGAGCCTGATATATTTATAGAAAGCGGTCGCTTCGTAGCCGCCTCTCACGCCGTGCTCGTTGCGCCCGTGCTTGAGCTTTTTTCTCAAGACTACACGGAGGAAAAACTTGCCCTTAAAAAGAAAAATCCGCAGCTCATAACAGAGCTGGTTGATCTGCTAAACACGATAAAGCCGTCAAATGCGATGGAGTATCTACACGATAGCATGGATCATATGGAGAGTATTTTAACGCTGTTTGACCTTGGATATGTCGATCTTGTGGATCGCTCAAATGCCGAAATTTTAACTCACCTTATCATAAAAAAAGCGGTAAAAATGCTTGGAACTAAGCAAAACAACGCGGAACTTTTAAAGCTTCAAGAGGAGGTGCAAGAAAGATATCTGATAAATTTCTCGCTCTTTCAATCCTTGCCTGATTTTTGGGGATTAAAGCAAAATTTCCCTGTTATGCCGCTTGATAGGCTTGACGTGCGCCCTACCCGCTCGGCCTCGCTTTGGGATATAACCTGCGATAGCGACGGTGAGATAGGATTTGACGATGAGTTTAACCCGCTGTTTTTGCACGATATAGATGTGGAAAAAGAGGAGTATTTCTTAGGATTTTTCATGGTGGGAGCCTATCAGGAGGTGCTTGGTATGAGACACAACCTCTTTACGCACCCTACTGAAGCTACGATCGAGATAGACGAGAGCGGATACAAGGTCGCTCATCTGCTTGAGAGTCAGTCCATCCTTGATATCATGGAGGATTTGGATTATGATATCTACGAAATTCAAGATACTCTAAACGAGCGAATCGAGAAGTCAAAACTGGTAAACGAAACGCAAAAGAAGCAAATTTTAGGTGAGATGTATCTATTTTTAAACGACAACGGTTATTTAAAAACTATCTCTTAGTTTACAAAAAGGAGGAAATTTATGCTATCAAACAGAGTTCAAGTATTAAGCGAGTCGCTTACTATCGCCATTAGCTCGCTTGCAAAAGAGATGAAGGCAAAGGGCGATGATGTCATTAGCTTTTCGGCGGGCGAGCCTGACTTCGATACCCCAAAAGTGATAAAGGATGCCGTTATAAACGCACTTAATAAGGGTTGCGGCAAATACACCGCAGTCCCCGGCTCTCCTGACGTGCTAAAGGCTATCGCTTCAAAGTTACAGCGCGAAAACGGCTTAGAATACGAGCCAAACCAGATCATCACAAACGTAGGCGCCAAGCATTCGCTTTTTAACATCTTTCAAGCGCTTATAGACGATGGCGATGAGGTCATCGTGCCAAGCCCTTACTGGGTAAGTTACCCCGAGATGGTGAAATTTAGCGGCGGCGTGCCTGTATTTATAGAAACCTGCGAAAAAACAAAATTTAAGATAACGCCTGAGCAGTTAAAAGCGGTGATCACTCCAAAGAGTAAAATTTTGGTTTTAAACTCTCCTTGTAACCCGACCGGAGCCATATATAGCCGCGAGGAGCTGCTTGCCTTGGGAGAAGTTTTAAAAGATACGAAGATCATCGTAGCAAGCGATGAAATTTACGAAAAGCTTAGCTATGACGCGCCTTTTACGGCGACTGCAAGCGTGAGCGAGGATATGTTTAAACGAACTATCACGATAAACGGACTTAGCAAGTGCGGAGCGATGCCGGGCTGGCGCTTTGGCTATATGGCTAGCGTATTGCCCGAGCTAAATACCGCCGCAAGAAAGCTTCAAAGCCAAAGCACGAGCAACATAAGCTCGATCGTGCAAGAAGGGGCGATCGCCGGTCTTACGGGGCTAGCGGATGATGATATAGCTATGATGAGAGCGGAATTTATCAAGCGCAGAGACACGGCTTGCGAGATGATAAATTCTATAGACGGACTTAGCGTGCTTAAGCCCGAGGGAGCGTTTTATCTTTTTGTAAACTGCTCCAAAGTCGAGCCTGACTCAATGAAATTTTGCCGCCGCTTGCTAGAGGAGGCAAAAGTAGCTTGCGTGCCGGGGATTGGATTTGGTATGGACGGATACTTTAGACTATCGTTTGCAACAAGTATGAAAAATATCAAAAAAGGCATAGAGCGCATAGGCGAATTTGTGAAAAACTACTAAAATTTAAGGACGAAATTCGTCCTTAAACACTAACTTTTTATTATTTATCTCTATTTT
>JAUNLC010000015.1:0-33179 GCA_030532465.1 Campylobacter sp.
CCAAATTTTAGACACAAGAGCAAATTTTAATGAAAAACATAAGAAATTTTAGCATCATCGCCCACATCGACCACGGCAAAAGCACGCTCGCAGACCGTTTGATCCAAGAGTGCGGAGCGGTAAGCGATCGCGAGATGAGTAGCCAGATAATGGATACGATGGATATCGAAAAAGAGCGCGGTATCACGATAAAAGCTCAAAGCGTAAGGCTTGAATACAACCTAAACGGCGAAAAATTTATCTTAAATTTGATCGACACTCCGGGGCATGTGGATTTTAGCTATGAAGTAAGCAGAAGCCTTGCAAGTTGCGAAGGGGCGCTACTTGTGGTTGATGCAAGCCAAGGAGTCGAAGCTCAAACGATCGCAAACGTCTACATCGCTCTTGAAAACAACCTTGAAATCATCCCCGTGATAAACAAAATCGACCTTCCCGCGGCCGATGCCGAGCGCGTAAAAAACGAGATAGAGCACGTTATCGGGCTTGACTGCTCGGGCGCAATCGAAGTAAGCGCGAAGAGCGGTATAGGCATAAAAGAGCTGGTCGAAGCCATCATCACGCGCGTTCCGCCGCCCCACGGAGAGCTAAAAAGCCCGCTTAAAACGCTGATTTATGATAGTTGGTTTGACAACTACCTTGGCGCGCTAGCTCTTGTGCGCGTATACGACGGCGAGCTAGCCAAAAACGATGAAATTTTGGTTATGGGCACAGGCAAGAAGCACATCGTGCTTGATCTTATGTATCCAAACCCGATCGCGCCGATTAAGACAAGCAAGTTAAGCGCGGGTGAGGTAGGCATCGTAGTTCTCGGGCTTAAAAACGTAAGCGACGTGCAAGTGGGAGATACGATAACGCTTGCTAAAAATCCGCTTAAAGAGCCTGTCGGCGGCTTTGAGAGAGCAAAGCCATTTGTATTTGCAGGGCTTTATCCGATAGAAACGGACAAATTTGAAGATCTGCGCGACGCGCTTGATAAACTCAAGCTAAACGATAGCTCCATAAGCTACGAGCCTGAGACTTCGGTAGCGCTTGGATTTGGCTTTCGCGTAGGATTTTTGGGACTACTTCACATGGAGGTTATCAAAGAGCGCTTAGAGCGTGAATTTGAT
Organism: Campylobacter sp.; assembly: GCA_030532465.1. Classification (GTDB taxonomy): domain Bacteria; phylum Campylobacterota; class Campylobacteria; order Campylobacterales; family Campylobacteraceae; genus Campylobacter_A. The sequence continues at coordinate 1,110 of JAUNLC010000015.1, forward strand.
CTTGACTTAATCGCAACTGCACCGACCGTAACATACGAAGTTATCCAAACGGACGGGCAAATTTTAGCCATCCAAAACCCAAGCCAGCTTCCGCCCGTAAATAAAATCGAAGTGATAAAAGAGCCTTACGTGCGCTCAACTATCATCACGCCGAGCGAATTTTTAGGCAACATCATCACGCTTTTAAACAACCGCAGGGCGATTCAAACCAAGATGGACTACATCACTCCCGAGCGCGTGCTGCTTGAATACGACATACCGATGAATGAGATCGTGATGGACTTTTACGACAAGTTAAAATCAAGCACTAAAGGCTACGCGAGCTTTGATTATGAGCCTAGCGAGTACCGCGAAGGAGATCTAGTAAAGCTTGATATCAAGGTTGCCGGTGAAACGGTCGATGCGCTTTCAATCATCGTGCCCGAAAGCAAGGCGCAAAGCAAGGGTCGCGACTTCGTAAAAGCGATGAAGGAGATCGTGCCAAGACAGCTGTTTGAAGTGGCTATCCAAGCAAGTATCGGAAATAAAATCATAGCGCGCGAAACGGTTAAATCAATGGGTAAAAACGTTACCGCCAAGTGCTACGGCGGCGATATAACGCGTAAAAGAAAGTTGCTTGAAAAGCAAAAAGAGGGCAAAAAGAGGATGAAGGCTATAGGTAAGGTAAATCTGCCGCAAGAGGCGTTTTTAAGCGTGCTTAAGATAGATTAAGGTTTAAATTCGGGCTAAATTCGCGGGCGGAATAAAATTTGCTTTGATTAATATAAAATTTTAAGGATGTAGGATGAAATTTAAGACGATTTTTTTGATGATAGCGGCGGCTTTTATATTTCTAGGTTGCTCTTCAAAGACAGACGGACCTATTTTAGCAAGCAACGTTTCTGGCTCATCTTCAAGCGATGCTAAATTTCACTTCGAAGAGGTTATGAAGATACCTGTTGATTGCAGCTCTTGCAATGGCTCGGGAGAAACGGTAACGATAAACGGCGCAAAATACAGAAGCGACGTTGCTATAAAATGCTGCCTTAAAAAAAATATGATAGACACCAAAGTCGCGCTTAAAAAGGTCTATATACATAGGATAACGGATGAAAGAGCCGACGCTCAAAGTATAAAATACATAAGAGCTAACGGCACCACCACGATGTTTAACTCAAACCCTAGACTTGAGCTTTTATTTTATATGTTTTTAAAGCAAGAGCTACTCTCAAGAGGAATTCTCGTAGTAGAGGATCAAACCTCGCCTTATGTTTACAGAGTAGATTTTGCATTTACCGAGCTTAAGGGGGTTTACAGCAGAAACCAAGAGCAGCTAAATTCTCAGCTTTTCGGCGTGCTTAAGATCAAAAATATAAACTTCGGCAGGATGCTAAACATTACCACAAAACAAGAGGTAAAAAAGCTTGAAGCAAGCAGAACGGGGCAATTTGACATCTACGTATCCTTGCTTGTAAAACAAGCGGCAAACAAAGTCGCGGAAGAAATTTCAAAGCTATAAAGGAAATTCATGAAAAAATACCTATTTATCGCGCTACTGCCTTTCATATTTTTAGGTTGCGCCCAGCAAAGTTCGGTGCTAAATTTATCCCCTTACAACTCAACTTCAAATTCTTTAGGATTTGCCAAGCAAGTTCAGATAAATTCGGTTGTCGATAATCGCCAAAACAAAAGCGTAGTAGCAACTATAACAAACTCAAAAGGCGACGTTAGCGAGTATATCACGCTTCAAAACGATATCTCCGTATGGTTAAAAGACGGTCTTGAAAAGGAAATTTCACGGCTTGGCGGACAGGTCGTAAGCTTTTCTAGCGACATTATCGTAGATGTTGAGATCGTTTGGCTTAAGGCAAATTTGAGCGGATATAGCACTGATAACCTAAAAGGCGAAGCAAAAGTCGTGCTAACGATAAGACGCGGCGATCAAACCATAACCAAAAATGTCGCTCAAACGCAAACTAAATTCGCTCCTATCCACACGGGAGGTGCGTTTAACAAATTTATAGACGAGCTTTTAAGCGATATCGTAAAGCGAGCTGCCGTTCAAATTTTAAAAAGCTGATGAGATGCGTTAGTTGCGGGCGTTTAAGCATTAAAATTTTATGCAAATTTTGCGCCCTGCACCTTAAAAACTTGGCATTAAAAACAAGAATTTTACAAGACGATTTTAAAGTTTATAGCTTTTTTAACTACTCGGAAGTTAAAAATTTACTCCACTCAAAGCACTATTTTTACGGCTCTTTCGTATATAGATCTTTGGCGAATTTAAGCTTTAAAGAATTTGCCAATGAGTTTAAATTCGGCTCAAAAATAAATGCCGTAGCGATAGATGACAGAGTTAAATTCGGCTACTCTCACACGGCGATTTTAGCTCGCGCTCTTAAAAGCGATGAGATAGCGCCGCTTCACGGCTGTTTGCACGCAGGCTTGGATGTGAGTTATTCGGGCAAGGATTTGGCTTATAGATTAAATCACCCTAGAAAATTTAAGCTAAATAAAATCCCGAAATTTCCCGTTATATTGGTTGATGATATCATAACCACCGGAACCACCCTGCTTGAAGCTAAAAATTTATTTCAAAAATCCGGATGCGATGTTTTGTTTGCTCTTGTTTTAGCGGACGCTAAATATTAGTATTTAGCAAGTTTTTATCAAAATTCGGCTAAAATCTATGAGTTAATTTTAAGGATAAAGATGGAAAATATATTTGAAGCAAATCAAGATATCGAGTCTATAGACATTGAAGATTCGATTAAGACAAGCTACTTAGACTACTCTATGAGCGTTATCATCGGGCGGGCCCTGCCTGATGCAAGAGACGGATTAAAGCCTGTTCACAGAAGAATTTTATACGCTATGAACGATCTTGGCGTAGGCTCAAGAAGTCCTTATAAGAAATCGGCTCGTATAGTGGGAGATACTATCGGTAAATACCACCCTCACGGCGATACTGCCGTATATGACGCGCTTGTTAGAATGGCGCAAAGCTTTTCTATGCGCTACCCTACCGTAGACGGCCAAGGAAACTTCGGTTCGGTCGACGGTGACGGAGCTGCGGCGATGCGTTATACGGAAGCGAGGATGACGATATTAGCCGAAGAGCTTTTGCGCGATATAGATAAAGATACGGTTGACTTTATCCCAAACTACGATGACAGCATGGTTGAACCAGATGTGCTGCCTGCTAGGGTTCCGAATTTACTTTTAAACGGATCAAGCGGTATCGCCGTGGGAATGGCGACAAACATACCTCCGCATAGTCTTGATGAGTTGATAGACGGACTTTTACTCGTTCTTGACAATAAAAACGCAACTCTTGAAGAGGTTATGCAGCATATAAAAGGACCTGACTTCCCGACAGGCGGAATAATCTTTGGCAAAAAAGGCATCATAGAGGCCTATAAAACCGGAAGAGGTAGGATAAAAGTAAGAGCCAAAACTCACATCGAAAAAAAACCGAACAAAGACGTGATCGTAATCGACGAGCTTCCATACCAAACAAACAAAGCTAGATTAATCGAGCAGATCGCCGATCTCGTTAAAGAAAAGCAGATAGAAGGCATCAGCGAAGTGCGCGATGAGTCCGACAGAGACGGAATTCGCGTAGTTATCGAGCTAAAACGCGATGCGATGAGCGATATCGTGCTAAACAACCTCTTTAAATCAACCACGATGGAGAGCACCTTTGGCGTAATAATGCTCGCGATCGACAACAAAGAGCCTAAAATTTTCGGACTCATCGACCTGCTTAAGCTATTTTTAAACCACCGCAAAACAGTTATAATCAGACGAACTATTTTTGAGCTTCAAAAGGCGCGTGCAAGAGCGCATATACTAGAAGGTCTTAAGATCGCGCTTGATAATATCGACGAGGTTATAGAGCTTATCAAAAATAGCCCCGATACTACTTCTGCTCGCGAAGGACTGATGGCTAAATTTGGACTTAGCGAGCTTCAATCAAATGCTATTTTGGATATGAGATTAAGCAAGCTAACGGGTCTTGAGCGCGAAAAACTCGATAATGAGCTCAAAGAGCTACTAGCCGAGATAGCAAGACTTGATGAAATTTTAAAGAGCGAAACTCTACTTGAAAAGCTGATAAAAGATGAATTAAGCGAGCTTAAAAATAAATTTAAAGTTCCTCGCGTAACCGAGATCGTTGATGATTACGACGATATCGATATCGAAGATCTAATCCCTAATGAAAACATGGTTGTAACCATCACTCACCGCGGATATATAAAACGTGTTCCAAGTAAGCAATACGAGAAGCAAAAACGCGGCGGCAAGGGCAAAGTAGCAGTTACCACCTACGATGATGACTTTATCGAGAGCTTCTTTACTTCAAATACTCACGATACGCTGATGTTTGTGACCGACCGCGGACAACTATACTGGCTAAAAGTTTATAAAATTCCTGAAGGAAGTCGCACGGCCAAGGGTAAAGCGGTGGTAAATCTAGTCCAGCTTCAACCCGATGAAAAGATCATGGCTATCATACCGACAACTGATTTTGACGAGAGCAAATCGCTTGCCTTCTTTACGAAAAACGGCGTAGTAAAACGCACAAATTTAAGCGAATTTAAAAATATCCGCTCTATCGGAGTTCGCGCTATCAGCCTAGATGAAAACGACGAGCTGGTAACGGCTCTGATCGTCGAAAGCGATGAGAATGAATTTGCACCTCCTATCGGCGATGAGGAAAATTTAGAGGCAGCGCAAGAAGAGCAAATTCAAGATGAAAATTTGGATGAAAACGTCGATAGTGGGGCAACAGGAAAGATGCTATTTATCGTTACTAAAAAAGGAATGTGCCTTAAATTTAACGTTAGCAAGGTTCGCCAGATGGGAAGAACCGCTCGCGGCGTAACGGGCATTAAATTTAAAGAAAGCGGCGATGAAGTCGTAGGCGCAGCGGTAATCGAAAACAACGAGCAAGAGGTGCTTAGCATATCTCAAAAAGGTATCGGCAAGCGCACAACCGCCGAAGAGTATCGCCTCACAAACCGCGGCGGCAAGGGCGTAATTTGCATGAAGCTAAACAACCGCACCGGCGATCTGGTAGGAGTCGTGATGGTTGATGAGGAGCAAGACCTGATGGCTCTAACTTCAAGCGGAAAGATGATAAGAGTCGATATGCAAAGCATCAGAAAAGCAGGACGAAACACAAGCGGCGTAATCGTCGTAAACGTGGACGGCGATGACGTCGTAAGCGTAGCGAAATGCCCTAAAGAGGAAAGCGACAACCAAGACTTTGACACAGGTGAAGAAAACGGCGAAGATAGCGGCGGTATTTTGGAATAAATTTTGCTTAATTGTAAATGAAATTTATAAAAAGGTTATAAAATGAAGAGTTTTTATGTTGCGATAGTTGGCGTAGCTATGATGATTATGAGCGGTTGTTCCGGCAAAGATGTCACTGCAAATATGGCGCAGCAAGACGTTGTCATCCAAAAAGTCGATAAAGAAGATATCAGAGACGTGATGAGACAAGAGAAGATGATATACGATACGGCTCCTATGGAAGCTTCTTTTAGCGCCGTAGGAGAGGGTATAGCGCCGCTTAACACAGTATCTCAAGCCCAGTCTTTGGCTCTTGCCAAACGCGCCGCGATAGCCGATGCTCACAGACAGCTTGCAGAAAAGCTTTACGGAGTTAAAATCAACTCAAGAGATACCGTAAGAGACGCGATGCTAAAGGATTCAACCATCACGGCTCAAGTAAGCGGTCTTATCAAAAACGCCTCAATAGTCGAATACGACTTCAAAGACGGCTTATATCGCGTTAGAATGGAACTTAAACTAGATCAAAGCAAGTGGCAAGAAATTTTTGCTTATTAATACTTCTAATATCCAATCTTTTTGGCTCGGAAGAATTTATCTTCTGGGTCAAAATTTCTACTAAAAATCACATTATAAATTACGAAAATTTCGCCGTTTCAAAGGCTATGGTTTTAACCGGTCTTGAAGATGAGTTTTTGTGCGAGATAGACGAACAAAAAGATACAAAAGATAGCGCTTTAGACTATTTAAATCTGCATAAAGAAAAGCTATTTGAGTGCTTTTTATCTCAAAAATTTAAAGTTCAAGACTTCTACGCTCACAGCCAAAATTCAAAAGGTATAAATCTACACACCAAAACGGACACCACGCTTTTGCCGATTCGATTTACAATTAAATTTAAGCCAAATTCTGCTATTATCGGCGTATTTAAGATAAAAGAGTAGGTTATGAATATAGTCATTGTCGAAGATGACATAAATATGCGCAAATCCCTTGAAATAGCTCTTGGCGAATACGAAGAGCTCAAAATCAAAAGCTATAAAAGCGCCGTTGAAGCGCTTAAAAAGATGGGCGATGACACCGACCTTATCATAACCGATATAAATATGCCTACGATGGACGGACTGGAGTTCATAAAGACGCTGGACGGTAAATTTGACGTTATCATCATGACGGGTAACGCAACTTTAAATAAAGCTATCGAGAGTGTAAGGCTTGGAGTTAAGGACTTTTTAACAAAGCCCTTTGACATTCAAACTCTTTATAAGGCCATAAAAAGAGTTGAAATTTTAAATCAAAAAACGCCTTCAAATTTAAAAAAGCAAAGCGAGAGGAAAGAAGAAGCTAACAGCGACTTCTACGCTACCTCGCCAAAGCTTGAGCGAGCTTTAAATATAGCCAAAAAGGCGGCGGCAACAGACGTAAGCATAATGCTTATGGGAGAAAGCGGGGTCGGCAAAGAGCTCTTTGCAAATTTCATACACAAAAACTCGCCTCGCGCAAACAAGCCTTTTGTCGCGCTAAATATGGCGGCGATCCCTGAAAATTTAATCGAAAGCGAGCTTTTTGGCTTTGAAAAAGGAGCTTTTACGGACGCATCCGCACAAAAAAAAGGACAGTTTGAATTAGCCGACGGCGGAACGCTATTTTTAGATGAGATAGGCGAGATGCCTATATCTCTTCAGCCAAAGCTTCTGCGCGCGCTACAAGAGCGAGAGATAACAAGGCTTGGTGCGACCAAAAGCGCAAAAATAGACGTTAGGATAGTGTGTGCTACTAACGCAAATTTAGAAAATTTGATAAAACAGGGCAAATTTAGAGAGGATCTTTTTTACCGGCTAAACACTATTCCTGTCATGATACCGCCGCTTAGAGAGCGAAAAGAGGAAATTTTGCCAATCGCAAAAAAAGCGCTTGAGAGCTCATGCGCCGAATTTGGCTTTAAGGCTAAGAAATTTTCAAAAGAGGCCAAAGCCGAGCTTGAAAGCTACGAATTTCCGGGCAATATAAGAGAGCTTATCTCGGTAGTTCAAAGAGCTACGATCATGAGCGAAGGCGATGAAATTTCAGCCGCGGATCTATTTTTGCAGGCTAGAAGAGTAAAAGATAAAGAGACGATCAAGCAAGAGCTAATCATAGACGTGATAAAAAGCGTGGATGGTAACATAAAAGAGGCTTGCGAAATTTTAAATTTAAGCGAAGAGAATTTGCTGGAAAAACTTGATAAATACGGTATAAAGGAGTGGTTATGAAAAAATTTAATGTTGCCGTAGTGGGCGCTACAGGAGCCGTGGGAGAAGAAATTTTTCGCGTGATGGAGGAGGTAAACTTCCCCGTTAATGAACTTTTACCGCTTGCAAGCGCAAGAAGTGCGGGAAGCGAAGTCGAATTTAACGGCAAGATGTATAAAGTCGTTGAGCTTACCCAAAGTGTCTTTGACGAGCATGAGATCGATATAGCGTTTTTTAGCGCGGGCGGCTCAATATCGGCTAAATTTGCGCCTCTTGCAGCACAAAGCGGAGCCGTAGTCATAGACAACACAAGCCACTTTAGAATGGAGGCAGATATCCCTCTTGTTGTGCCTGAGTGCAATCCCGAAGATATCGCGCAGTGGAGCAATAAAGGCATAATCGCCAACCCAAACTGCTCGACCATCCAAATGGTGCAGGTTTTAAAGCCGCTTAATGACGCGTTTGGCATCAACCGAGTAGATGTAGCAACTTATCAAGCCGCAAGCGGTGCAGGCAAAGAGGGCATGGAAGAGCTTGTGCTGCAACTTCAAAAATTTTTCGAGTTTAAGCTTGACGAATGCGAACCAAAGGTCTTTGCTCACCAGCTGGCATTTAACCTCATCCCGCACATCGACGTATTTTTGGATAACGACTACACAAAAGAAGAGATGAAGATGGTTAATGAAACTCAAAAAATTCTTCATAAAAATATCGAGGTGAGCGCAACCTGCGTTAGGGTGCCGGTGCTTAGAAGCCACTCTGAAGCCATCACCATACACTTTGATAGGGATATCGACGCAGACAAAGCAAGAGAGATTTTACGCGTAGCTCCAAGCATCGTTATAGAAGATGAGCCAAGTGAAAAAATTTATCCTATGCCGCTAACCGCAAGCAACACAAACGACACTTACGTCGGTAGAATTCGTAAGGATAACTACCGAAACAACGTGCTTCATCTATGGTGCGTAGCCGATCAAATTCGCGTCGGAGCCGCAACAAACGCCGTAAGAATCGCTCAAAAATGGATACAAATGCAAGAGTAAATTTATAAAATCCGCTTACAACAAAAGGCTAAATTTATCTACAAAAAGTATAAATTTGGCCTTCAAAACCACCAATCATTTTTCATATATCTTTTTGTACTCTTTATGAACTCTACTTAAGAATTTTTCGGCTTTTATTTCATCATCTCTTATTCTAACCTCTTCTTGCATCTTATCTTTGACTGCTTTTAGTATCTTTTCGCGTCTTTTTATAACTTTCATTCCGGCATATCTATTAAATTTACTATCATATTTTAATGACAATAATATATGCGGAAGCATTATGATGAAAAATATAACCATATTCGTATAGCCGCCTACATCATAAAATGTCAAATACAAAAATATGACAAACAAAAACCCGACTAAAAATCTAAAAGAATATGAGAGATTAAGCGCTAGGATAAAGTCTTTAAAATTTCTATTTTTTATCTTTTTATTTTGCAAATAAAGTTCAATAGGCACTGCAACAAGACTAGCAAAAACTCCTATTATTACAAAATAATACAAAGCCACAAGCGCAAATCCCGCTATAATCATCGCGCCTAGTCCCGTTGTAGCTTCGCCGCTTCTGCTTATATATACCCGCTGACATATCGCTCCTTTAGTTTTTATAGCGATTATGTGCTACTATCCCCTCCCCCTCCCCATTAATTTTTACTTGATCTTTTAAACCATACTTTAAGTATTTGGTTTAAACGCCGATCGCATAGTAATTTTTAAAATTCAAAGATGCAAAAATAATTTCCCGCTATAAATTTAAGAAAAAAACTGTAAAATAGCCGCCAAAATAGCAAAAAGGAACTTAATGTTTAGAAATTTTTTCGAAAGAGCTCTTCTTGCCAGTAACAAATTTACCATCTTACCCGTTATCTTTGGACTGCTTGGAGCGATAGTTTTATTTATCATAGCAAGTTACGATGTATTAGTCATAATGGCTGATGTGTGGAACTACTTTTTTAAAGGTATTCATCCCGAAAATTTCCACTCCGACGTAGTAGCCGTGATAGTAGGAGCGATCGATCTATACCTTATGGCGCTGGTGCTTTATATATTTAGCTTTGGTATCTATGAGCTTTTTATCTCGGAGATTGAAGCGCTTAAGGAGTCAAAACAGAGCAAAGTTTTGGAAGTGCACTCCCTTGATGAGCTAAAAGATAAGATCGGCAAAGTCATCATCATGGTCTTAATCGTAAATTTCTTCCAGCGCGTACTGCACGCAAATTTCACGACTCCGCTTGAGATGACTTATCTTGCGGCATCGATTTTAGCGCTTTGTCTTGGACTTTACTTCTTGCATAAAGGCGAGCATTGATCTAAGCGCAAATTTAGGCTTGAGGCTTTAGCCAAATAGCCTAAATCACCCTCTTAAAATTTCATTTTTAGTAAAGATGTAGCGTTGTTCGTTTTGATTTAAGATATCTTTTTTATGATGAGTTATGATAACAAAGGGCTTATTGGTAGCATATAGACCCTTAAGCGCGAGTTTTGATTTGTTGTCGTCAAGCTCGTTAAAGGGCTCATCAAGCAGGTATATATCGGCATTTCTAACAAGCACGCCGGCTATTGCGACTAGGCGCTTTTCACCCCCTGAGAGATAGTAAATCGATCTATTTGCCAGATGCGAAATTTCAAGGAGTTCAAGCATGTTAAGCGCTTGTTTTTTTGCATCTTTGGCGCCTACTTTATCGGCCAAAAGCGAAAAGGCTACATCTTCAAGCACGCTTGGAGCTATAAATTGATCAAAGCTATTTTGAAAAAGATAGGCTATCTTTAAATTTCGCCTCCTTACAACCTCTCCCACGCTTGGGTTTAAAAGCCCGGCAAGAATAGATAAAAACGTGCTCTTACCGCTTCCGTTTTCTCCGCAGATAACAGCTTTAAAGCTCTCGTTTATAGCAAAATTTAAGCCCTTAAACACCTCTTCTTTACCATAACTAAAAGATAAATTTCTAGCCTCTATCAACATCTCTCATCTTTATATAAAATTTTTATAACCTCTTACCAAAGCCGTTAAAACAACAAGCGCAAAAAATAAAATTTCGCCCAAATTCGCCCTTTTGGCCTCTAAAAATCCTATGCGCCCGCTATATCCTCTTGCCTTCATGGCTTTAAAAATTCCAAACGAGCGATCAAATCCGTTTATGATGATCTTACCTATAATATTTGCATAAGCCTCGTAGTTAAATAAAGAAATTTCATGCCTTACCCCTCTTGCTTTCAAAGTATTAGGTATCTTTTTAGCCTGATTTAAGAGCTCTTCAAAAAGTTTTGAATAAATCATCATGATTGCGATTAGTTTTTGAGGCATACGCAAGCTAAAAAGAGCTTTTAGTAAAAAATATCCATCCCTACCAAGAAGCAGGCTAAGAACTAAAAGCAAGATCAAATTCGTTCTTACAAATACGATTTTAGCGGCTGCAAAGTCGCCGTTTAAAAGGTAAGAAGCGACTATAAAAACGATAAATAAATTTAGTCCCAAAAGCCATAAACAAGTCCTTATCTTACTCTTTTGAAAAAAGATAAAGGCAAGAGCGGGCGCAAGAAGGTCTATGAGATAAATTTCATCCGCATTTAGCAAAAAGATATCGTAAATGATAATGCTTAAAAGATAGCAAAGCGGCTGACTCATAAGAAATTTGGCTTATATCTAATGATAAAACGCAGGGTAAAAACCGAGATTAGACCCTCTATTATCATCAAAGGAAGATTAAAGGCAAATATCATATAAACCGCATAGTCCAAATTTACGCTGTTTATCAAAAGCACGCCTATAAGCAGCCCTACGCTTAAAAGCACGGGTAAAAATCCGCCTACAAAAGAGATCAAATTCGGTTTTGAGTTTAAATACGGCTTTAGAAAATACCAAACCAAAACCGCAGGAGCAGCCATGATAAAGGTATTAACTCCAAGTACGCCTATACCGCCAAAGCCGTAAAGCAGAGCTTGAAAAAACAGCGCTATCATGATAGCCAAAAAGGCCTGCACTCCTCCAAGCGCGCCGATGATACCGTTAAACAGCAGATGCACGCTACTTGGTCCAACGGGGATGTGTATAAAAGAGCCAAGGAAAAATAGTGCCGTAAGCATAGCTACCTTTGGGATGCTTTCAAACTCAAGCTTATAGAGCGCATAGGCGCAAATCGTGCCTGATATCGCCCAGCCGGCAGCTAAAATTTCACCGCTTAAAATACCTTCTGATATATGCAAATTTCACGCTTTTTTTGATTTTACGATGGCAATGATACCAAAAATACCAAAGATTATGCCTATGGCGCTTAAAATTCCCATATATTTTTGATACACCGGCTCTTTATAGCTCTCAAGCTCCATGGTTTCGTCCGTGTTTATATCAAACTCTTTCGTATGATCGCCGTGATCGCTGGACGCTATGATCTTAACTTTATATTTGCCCGGATTTGGCGGCAAAAAAGCGAAATTTCCGCCGCTATCCATTCTGCTAGTTAGCAGCGGTATGGCCGAGTCGCCCTCAAATATAACGATCTCGGCGTAAGCGGCAGGAATTTTTTCAGTAAAATTTGCATTTATGATGATAGCCTTACCCTCATGAGCGCTGTAAAAAAGCCCGTGAGCGCTTAAATTCAGACAAAAAGCGGCGATTAAGGCTAAAATTTTCACTATTTAACCTCAAACGATATCGAGCTTTGTATAAGCATTCTTTCAGCGCTTGGATCGTTAAAAATAGGCTCTGAAGATTTGGCTGCGATGATGTTTAGCCCCTTTTCTTTAATAGGAATAAGTGCGATGCCAAATTCGTTGGTTACGTTATCTATATCGTCTTTTGCGGTTTCAAAACCAACGCCTTTAGCAGGTTTGCCGTCTTTTAGCACAAGCACCGGCAAGCTCTCGCCTACTTTTACTTTAAACGGATCGCTAAGAGCGATGACTTCAAGCTTTAGACCGATCGGTTTTAAGAAATTTTCATTCCAAGAAAAGTATGTTTTGCCTATCTTCATACTCTTAATCGCGTCAAAAACTATCCCTTTGGTCTTGACTCTATCGCCCACGGTATAGCCCTTATCGGTTTGCACCCAGTGTCCCGCATCAAAGATCATGGTGATAATTGCGGGAGATTTTTCGGTCAAAATTTCAGGAATTTTCTTATCGTCATCGTAGTGATAAGCTATGCCCGTTTTTATCTTGTTTAAATTCTCATCATAGGCTTTAGCGCCCAAAACCTGCTTGGAAACGTAGCTTTCAAATTTATCGTGAGCCCAGAATTTCAGCTCGAATTTGTTTTTATCGACGCTTGATGCTACAACCTGATGAGCCTGAGCGCAGATAGCCAAAGTTGCGGCTAGCGCAACCGCTTTAAGTAAGATTTTACTTGACATTTTATTCCTTTCGTAATAATTTATGCTTTTTAGTATTATAAAACCGCCAATTTTAATATCTTCTGAAATTTAAAAAAATAGCTCTTAAATTTACACTCGCTTAACACAATATCTATAAAATGCGCTCACAAATTAAAACTCACAAGGAGAAAATATGAAGATATTTAAAATTTTAGTTGCCGCTTTGGCTTTTGCAACTCTTTCGTTTGCGGGCGAGGCCTTTGATAAGGCTAAATTTGACAAGCTCGTAGCCGATGGTAAAGACGTAGTCGTGCATATCCATGCGCCTTGGTGCGGAACATGCAAAAAGCAAGATAACGTGCTAAGCGACATCGCTAAAACAAGCGGTGATAAAGTTAGCTTTTTAACGGTTGATTTTGACAGCCAAAAAGATGTAGTAAAAGGCTTTGGCGCAAACGATAGAAGTGTAATCATAGTATTTAAAGAGGGCAAAGAGGTTTCAAGAACATTTTATGAAACTAATGCGGGCAAGATCAAAGAGCAACTTAAACCGGTTCTTTAAGGAAATTTGATGGATCTAGGCGCAACTACTATATTTTTAAGCTTTTTAGCGGGGGTTTTAACCACGCTAAGCCCTTGCGTGCTGCCGATACTGCCGATCATCGTCTCCTCGGCTCTTAGCAAGTCAAAATTCGGTCTTATCGCGCTTGCGCTTGGTATGGCGCTATCTTTTAGTGCGATAGGCACGCTGCTTTCTTCGGTGGGACTTGCACTCGGGCTTGATAGCTCTACTATAAGAACGGTGGGCGGAGTATTGCTGCTTTTGGTTGGAATTTGGCTTCTTAGCCCAAAAATGCAAGAGCTTATAAGCTCTAAAACAAGCGGCTTTAGCAACCAAGCCCAAGGATTTTTAGCCAAATTTAACCCTGATAGCGCTAGAGGTCAGTTTGTAGTAGGCGTTATGCTAGGAGCCGTCTGGTCGCCGTGCGTAGGTCCTACTCTTGGAGCTGCGGTGGCTCTTGCTTCACGTGGAGAGAGTCTGCTAAGCGTATTTATAGTGATGGCTATTTTTAGCGTCTCTGCGGTCATTCCACTTATCGCCATCGGTCTTGTTTCAAGACAGAGCTTTAAAAACAAAAGAGAAAAGATTGCAAATTTTGCAAGCAAGAGCAAGATCATAATGGGAGTTTGTTTAATAGCAATCTCGGTTATGGTTTTAACGGGGCTTGATAAAGTAGTTGAAACGTTTTTAGTAGAGATTAGCCCTGAATGGCTAACCAATCTTACGACAAGGTTTTAGGTTTAAACAGCCTAAAACCTAAATTTCAAATTTCTAAAAATTTTTAAAACTAAACGATAAATCCGCTACCGATTATCAAATCATTCCTATAAAAAACCGCTAACTGACCGCTAGCAACGCCATAAGCGCTATCTTTTAAGCTGATCTTAGCCGTTTGCCCCTCTATCTTGACATGAGCTCGAAGCAGCATACTTCGGTAACGAACTTTTGCCTCGCAATCAAACTCGCTCTCGTCTATAAACATATTTATATCTTTTATCCTGATATCGCTGCATTCAAGCTCCTCTTTTGAGCCTACGACTATGCGATTTTTCTCGCTATCGATACTCAAAACAAAATGCGGATCATGCGCGCCAAAAACTTCAAAACCGCGCCTTTTGCCTATGGTATAGTGCATATAGCCGTTATGTCTGCCGATAATTTTTCCGCTCTTATCTACTACATCGCCCGGCAAATTCGTATCGTAGTGGCGGTTTAACACATCGATATAAGTCGTATCTACAAAGCAAATTTCGCTGCTTTCTGATTGCTCGCCAAATTCTCGCAAGTCCTCAACGCTTTTTGCAAGCTCTTTTATATCGCTTTTTAGCTTATCTCCAAGCGGAAATATCATCTCTTTAAGCGCCTCTTTCGGCACTTGGGCTAAAAAATAGCTTTGATCTTTGCTAATATCTCTTGCAGCCTTTATAAAACCGTTTTCAACCTGCACATAATGCCCTGTAGCAAGCTTATCGCATCCTAAACTTTTAGCAAATTTCAAAAGCTCGCCAAGCTTTATAAATTTATTGCAAAGCGTGCAGGGATTTGGAGTTTTGCCCTCTTTATACGTGCTTACGAACGGCTGATAGACATATTTGTCAAACTCGGCTTGAAGATCCAAAACATGCATTTTGATACCCAAAAATTCGCATGCTTTTTTTACTTTTTCGATATTTTTTTCGTGATATCCCGGCTTTTGATGTAGCTTCATATAACATCCCACAACCTCGTGCCCCTGCTCTTTTAGCATCTTTGCACTTATAGTAGAATCAACTCCGCCGCTCATCGCCATTAAAATTTTCATCATTTTCCTTGGTTATTTTAAATTTCGCCTCTATGACTTATAAAAATTTATAAACGAAGTCATAGATAGAGATAAAATTTAGATTTTGAAATAAAGTTTTTACCAAAAAGAGTTTAAACTCGGCTTAAATTTACAATCTCATCAGCGATCTTAACCACATCATCGCCAATCTCATAAAGACTCAAATCATTATTATCGATAGCTTTTTCTTCGATCAAAGTGGTTTTTATAAACTCGTCAAGCTTGCTCCAAAAATCGCTTCCTACAAGATAAATTTTAGCCTTTTTATTGCCTATTTGAGAAAGAACTAAAATTTCAAAAAGCTCATCAAGAGTGCCAAATCCGCCAGGAAAGACCAAAAAGGCTTTTGATCGCTCAATCAGAGCGAATTTTCTGGCATTTAAGCTCTCAAATATAAATTTATCGGTCGCATAAGGGTTTGTCATCTGCTCAAAAGGAAGGATTATATTTAATCCTACCGAAGGACTTTTGCCGCTATCAAAGGCGCCTTTATTGGCCGCCTCCATGATGCCTCCGCCGCCGCCGCTTATAACGGCGAAATTTCTATCCGCAAGTAGATAAGCAAGCTCGTAAGCCATCTTGCAATACTTATTATCCTGTTTAAATCTGGCGGAGCCAAAAAATGTGACGCTGGGATTTTTATACGCGGCAAAATCCCTAAATTTCGTTAAATCATTTAAAATTTTTTCCATTAATTCTCTTTAAATTTAAATTGAAGCAAAGCACGCGCAAATAAGAGTATTTTGAGTAAATTTAGCTCTATCAAAAAAATTATCTAAGCTGCTCCAAACGCTCTTTTTTACTGCCGATTTGAGTTATCTGGATACCGAAATTTCCGTCCACTATAACCACTTCGCCAAGAGCTACGACTTTGTCGCTGATAAGAATTTCAAGCGGGTCGTTTGCAAGCTGATTAAGCTCGATCACCGAGCCTATATCCATACTTAAAACGTCCTTTAAAAGCATTCTTTTTGAGCCGATTCTAACGCGTATAGGAAGGCGCACATCCATGATAAGTCCGATGTTTCTCATCTCTTCCGCGCTTAATTCGCTTTTTGGGCTATCCGGCACGGCTTGAGCGGAATTTGGACTCTCTTTATGATCTTTGTTAAAAAATTTGACAAAAGGAAAATCTACGACAACACCGATATGCTCCTCAATATCTTCGATATTTACCGGATATGTATACGCCTTTTCAAAAGAGCTTATATCAAAGCTAGATTCGCTATCTATGAAATTTACTTTTGAAATTTCAAAATTTAGCTTAGGCATCGACTTTTGAGCCCCAAGAGAAGTTGCAAAAGCGCCCATTATATTTGAAAATATCTCCTTTGCGGCATCAAGCTCATCTTCGCCAAGCTCGTCGTTATGCGAAATTTCTTCTTCGCCCATCATCCATTCGCCTATGGCGCTCATTAACACGGGTGTAGCTACCAGTATCATCTTAGCCGTGATATCGCCGCTTATATTTACGTTTGCTACCGCAAGCGGAGGCTTTATGCCCTCTTGGCTTGGAGCGTCGTATTCGGCTATACTTCCTATGCTCGGAGTCTTTCCCGTAAGGCCCTCTATCGTGGCTTTTACCTCATTTATAAATAGCTTAAAAAATTCACTCATCATATTCGCCGCTTTCATCTAACATACTGTCCTCATACTCGTTTTCCTCTTGTTCATAGCTCATAAGTTTTGCCTTGCGCTCCTCTTCATAACGCTCCAAGATGTGCTTGATCTCGTCTTTATCGGTTCTGATAAGCTCTTCGATCTTGATTGATTTTCTAAATCTATGAAGCCCCACTTCAGCCAAGAAAACATCTTTTTTATCAATCGTAACTATCGCTTTATTATCGGCCGAGCGATCAAGACGAAGTATATCGCCCTCTTTTAAATTTAAAAATTCATCCACGCTTATATTTGCCTTGCCTAAAATCGCCTCATAAAGCACTTCCGCACGCCCGATTAAAGTCTTAAGCTCTTTGTTTCTGCTCTTTTTCGCCGATGTTTCGCCAAGCATTATATCGCGGTTTGCTAAACGGCTTAAAATCGGCTCAAGATATATGACGGGATAGCAGATGTTTATCATGCCGCTTGAATTTCCCACGATGATCTCCATAACTACCATTATGACAATCTCGTTTTGCGATACTATCTGCACGACGTTTGGACTACTTTCCTTAGCCTCTACGTTTGGATACATATCAGTTATCATGCTCCAGCTATCTTTAAGGCGCTGCATCATCATCCTAAGGATAGCATCGAGCAAATTTACCTCTATGTCGGTTAGCTCTCTGCTTGTCTCAAATCCCTCGCCGTTACCGCCAAGCAAGCGATCTATCATCGGAAATGCAATGCTTGGATTTATCTCAAGCACGCAATTGCCGTCAAGCGGTTTTATCGAAAATACGTTAAAGCTGGTAGGGCTTGGAAGACTCATCAAAAATTCGCCGTAAGTCATCTGATCAACGCTATGCAAGCGAATTTCAACGATACTTCTCATCACGCTTGAAATTTGGCTTGCAAGGTTTCGCGCAAGCTTATCATGGATGCCTTTTATAGCGCGAAGTTGTTCTTTAGAAACGCGGTTTGGTCGTTTAAAATCATATATGACGATCTGTCTTTGATCCTCTTGCGACGAACTTCCTATATCGCTTGTATCGCCGTCCTCATCGACAACTTCAAGTAGCGCGTCTATCTCTTCTTGACTTAAAATATCAGCCATTATCTGCCCTCAAGCCTATCTCTAATCTTACTCATCAAGCGTTTGTGAATTTGTGAAATTCGCCCTTCAGTAATATGCAAAATTTCACTAATCTCCTTTAAATTTAACTCTTCGTAGTAGTATAGCTGAATTATCAGCTGATCGCGCTTATTAAAAGTGGATAAAATTTGCTCTATGTTTTCTATCATATCCTCTTTTTCAACCCTATCAAGCACATTTTCTTCGCTTAAAATTTGCATTTGATCATCTAAACTAAGAGTCATCACTACCGAGCTTACGTTTCTAGCGTCGCGAATTTTTTCGATATCTTCATTAAGCACGGATGCCAAATACTCATCGTCAGGCTCTTCTTCGTGAGTGTTAAAGTACTCATCCACAAGGCTATCAATCGACTTTATAAGCGACCTACTAGCCCTACTTACCACATCAAGACTTCGCAAGAAATCAAGCATCGAGCCGTAAACTCGCTTCTTAGCATAACCCCAAAACGAGTCGTTTTGCTCCTTATCGTACTTGCGAGATAGCTTTATCATCTCTTCAAGTCCGATGCTTATGAGATCGTTTACGTCTATGTGCGAAGGCAAACGCTCCTTTAAGCGAAACGCCATCGCGCGAAGTGCGGGCATATACTGCAAGACTATATCGTCTTGCTCTTTTTTTATCGTTTGCGCATAAGCGTTAAGCTGCTTTTGCTTTGCTTTGTCCATGTTTTTTACTCAATGTTTGCTTAATGAGCTCGTTTTCAACCGCGAGTTTAGCAAGCAGGCTATCTATGCGCTTTTCTCTTATGCCAAGCTCGGAGATAAGATAATCCGCCGCCTCTTCATACTCTTCTTTGCTGCGCCCTTTTAAAATTCTCTTAACGTCGATGTAGTTCATGATGATGATGTGGATTAGCAGGTAAAAAACAAATGTGATGAGGAAAGTATAGACCATCATTTCGATAGGTTCGCTCACTTTTAAAACAACAAACATAAGCCCTATGAAAAACCCGCACACCGTAAAAAACGCTATAAAATTTTCCGCTCTCAAAATTCGTCCTAAATCTAAAATTGCTCTATCAAACGTTTAAAAAAGCCCTTGAAGCTCTTATTATCCGTTGTATCAAGCACTTTTCGTTCCAACCTATAAAGCAATCTTGAGGCGATATCCTTCATTTCGCCGCTACTTATACTAAATTCGCTCTCCTGGGTAAAAAGCGTTCGTTGCTTTATGCTACGCGATACGTTTTTATCATCGCTTAGATAGCCTAAAAGCTCGAGCTTTAGCTTGCTTCCGATGTTTGCACGCGCTACTTTTTGGATATTTTCAAAAATTCTAACCGCCTCTTTTTCGGTTTTAACCATATTAAAGACCATAAGCATATTGTCTTTTATCTTTGAAGTTACCTTTATAACCGCGTAAGCGTCGGTTATCGCCGCAGGATCGGGCACGGTTACCACTATCACCTCATCGGCGGCATCTAAAAACATATGCGTATTTCCGCCTATGCCCGCACCCGTATCGATGATAAGAAAGTCAAGATTATCAAGCGCGCTCGCCTCATCTAAAAATCGCTCGTATAAAAACTGGTTGTTAAATTTTAAAATTTCATCGCCGCTTTCGCCCGGAATCAGCATCAAATTCGGCTTTATCTGGATTAAAACATCTTTCAGAGAGCACTCACCCTTTAGCACGTGAAGCAAATTTTTACTAGCACGCACATTGAGTATCACGTCTAAATTCGCTAACCCGATATCCGCGTCAAACAAAGCCACCTTATAGCCGTTATTTGCAAGGATATTTGCCAAATTTGCGCTTATCGTGCTCTTTCCAACTCCGCCTTTGCCGCTTGTGATCGCTATAAAATGAGTGTTCTTAGCCCTGCCGTTTGAAGCGACTAGAGATTTTAGCTTATCTGCTTGATTACTCATCGTTCGCTCCTTTTTTAAAGCCGTCTAGCACGCACTCTACCAAAAATTCGCTCTTAGCCACCATGATATCATCAGGCACCTCTTGTCCTACCGAAAAGAAACTAACGGGCGTGCTAGTCTCATAAATCAGCGAAAAAACGTTGCCAAAAATTTTCGTTTCGTCAAATTTAGTGATGATTAAAGTATCGATATCAAGAAATGAAAATCCATCGTAAATTTCAAGCAGATCTTCAACCTTTGAGCCCGCAGAGAGCACCAAATTTACATCTATCTGCACGTCCGCACTCTTTAAAAATTTCTCAAGCTTCGCTAGCTTTTCCTTATCGTATTGCGAATTTCCCGTCGTATCTATAAGTATCACGTCGCAGTGATTTAGCTGTTTGATCGCGCTTTTAAAATCCTCGACCTCGATCACGTCAAGTATCGGCAGCTTCATCATCTTAGCATATTGAAAGAGCTGTTCAACCGCCCCGATCCTATAAGTATCAAGAGTTATAATGCCCGTTTTATACCGCTTTTCGCCGCTATATGCAAAACGCGCGGCAAGTTTGGCAAGCGTAGTTGTCTTGCCAACTCCCGTGGGTCCAACCAGCATCATTATCTTTTGTTTTTTGCTCTCTTGTTCTATCCTGCACGGAAGCATCTTACGCAGTAGCGAATAAAAATACCGCTTAACGGCGTTTGGGTTCGTTTTCATCGAAGTTGGCATATTTTCGATCGTGGTTTGCATGATCGCTTCTAAGTGCTCTTCTTTCATCCCGCTTTTTTTAGCGGCTTTGTAGATGCTCGCGAACTCGGGCGGTATCACGAGGTTGTTTCTACCCGGCGCCTTTTCGTCCCAGATCATATCGGCTATCAAATTTACCTTATCGCTAAGAGCGTTCATCTGCTTGGCGACATCATCTATTTTTTTGTTATAGCCTGAAGAATTATCGTTTTGTATATTTTGCATGCCGCTTGATTTGGTTATCTCGCTTATCTCTTTTGCGGCTTTTGAGATATTTACAAGGATGTTATCGTCGCTTTTTGGCTCGTTTTTGCTGCGAGATTTACTAAAAAGCTCATCGTCTGAAACCGTAAAATCATCTCTTAAAGGGTGCTCTTCTATCTGAAATTTCGGCTTTTGCTCAAATCTACTTCGATTGCTTTGAAATTTATCATAGCCCTTTAAATTCACGCTCTTTACGGCTTGTTTTGGCTCATCTTCCTCTTCTACGCTTACTAAAATTTCATAAAGAGGCTTTTTATTTATCGTTTTTGGCTGAATTTGCTTAGTAGTAACCAGTATCGCCCTCTCGCCACACTGCTCTTGCGCCTTTTTAAGAGCCTCTATGCTACTTTCGCCCGTAAATGTATAAAGCTTCGTTGCCAAATTCTCTCCTTACCTAACCCTTTTCATTAACCCAAGCGGCAAAATCACGCTATATCTGCTCTTTGCTCCTACATGCGGAAGAGTAAGCTTCGCGTCATTTCTATTTGCTCCGCTAAAATACAAAATGTCTATATCAAGCGTTCTTGGCGCATTCTTAAAGCTACGAATCCGCCCAAAACGCCTCTCTAAATTTGCCGTCACTTTAAGCAGCTTTCTGGCGCTTAATCCTGTTTGAATCAAAACTACCGCGTTATAAAAATCAGCCTGCTCTTTAAAGCCAAAAGCCTCATTTACCAAAATTTCAGAGCTTTCGACGATGTTTAGCCGCTTATCGTTTTGCAAAGTTCTATAAAACCTATCAAAGCGACTCTTAACATCCCCCACATTTCCGCCAAGCCCTAAAATAGCGACATTTTTAAAATATGGTTTGAAATTTAAAACTCTAGGAAAAAAAACGCTTTTTTCAAAACGCCTCATTCCCGCTAACTTCATAAAATTTCAGCCCCGTTTTTTCGCACCACGACGACATCTTCGATCCTAACGCCAAATTCGCCCTCGATATAAATCCCAGGCTCCACGCTAAAAACCATGCCCTCTTTTATAATCTCGTTTGAGCGCGTCGATATAAACGGAAGTTCGTGTATATCAAGCCCCACGCCGTGTCCCGTAGAGTGGAAAAACTGCTTGCCAAATCCTTGCTTAGCGATAAAATCCCTTGCCGCCGCATCTATCTCGCAAGCTTTTTTGCCGACTTCCACGGCTTTGATAGCTAAAATTTGAGCCTCTTTTACGATCTCATAAATTTCTTGATGTTTTGCGTTTTTAAATTTTTGCTCTTTTGAGAAGTTAAAATTCTCATCAAAGCACGCGGTTCTCGTTCTATCAGAGCAGTAACGCTTAAATTTTACACCCGCATCAAGCAAGAGCAAATCACCTCGCCTTAGCTTCTTTTTGCTAGGCAATGCATGCGCTTTTGCCGCATTTTCGTTTATCGCAACTATCGGGCTAAAGCTAAGCTCAAGCGCGCCGCGCTGTTTAAATATAAGCTCAGCGTTAAAAAATAGCTCCTCTTCGCTCATTCCTTCGCCGTTTCGCTTTACAAATTCGGCAAATTCGTCAAAGCATTTTGCGCCGAGAGTCGCCGCCTCTTTTAAAATTTTTATCTCCTCTTCGCTCTTTATCATGCGTGAAATTTGCGAGAAATTTGGCTTTGGACTAAAATTTATCCTAAGATTTTTACTAAGCTCGCCAAATGCGCCGTAACTAAAATCAAGCGGGTTGAAAATCATCTTTTTAACTCCGCTTTTGCGTAAAAAAAGCCTCGTATCTTTTATCAAAGAGCGCTCTATCTCAACAACTTCGCACCCTTTAGCAAGCTCTCTTGCTTCGATAGCGTATCTTGCGTCGGTTAGGAAAAATTTGCGTCCGTCAATGCTTAAAAATATCGCATTATCGCAGCTATATCCGCACTGAGCATAAACGGCATTTTCGTCTCTTAGGATGAAATTTCGCATTTATTGCTCTGCTTTTTGAGCCGCTCTCATCGCTTTTACTTGCTCAAATATCTGAAGCATGCCGATCATCGCAAGGTGATATCCTACAGGTCCAAAGCCTACGATTTGACCCGCAGTAACAGGCGCTATCATGCTTTTTTGACGAAATTCCTCTCTGCGGTGGATGTTGCTTATATGCACTTCGATAACCGGCAAGCTAACCGCACTTAGCGCGTCTCTAATGGCGATTGAAGTGTGAGTATAAGCGGCGGGATTTATGATGATACCGTCAACCTCGCCAAAGCACTCTTGAATTTTATCTACGATCTCGCCCTCTAAATTGCTTTGAAAAAATTCTATATCGATGCTGTTTTGTTCGGCAAAAAGCTTCATCTGAGAGTGGATATCCTCCATCTTCATAACGCCGTAGATATTAGGTTCTCTAGTGCCTAAAAGATTGATATTCGGACCTTGAATCACCATAATTTTGAAATTTTTTTCCACTTTAACATCCTTTATGTAAATTTTAAATTTAGCTTTAATTATACATTTTTATTTCTAAATTTTTGCTACAATCACACAAACTTGGAGTTTAAATATGATTATACTAAAAGCAAAATTTATAATGCTCTGCGATGAAAATTTCACTATTTTAAGAGATAAGGCGGTTGCATTTGAGGATAAAATTTTAAAACTTGGCGAGGCTAGCGAGCTAATTAAGGAATTTCCAAATGCCGAATTTTTTGATGAAAAAGACGCTATCATCGCGCCTGCATTCATAAACCCGCACGTTCATCTTGAGTTTAGCGCAAACAAAACAAGCCTTGTTTATGGAGATTTTTTAGAGTGGTTAAGCAGCGTCATCGCCTCTCGCAGCGAGCTTTCAAAAGAGGCTAGCGAGCAGCTCATCAAAGATACTATAAAAGAAATTCAAAGAAGCGGAGTCGGCACGATAGGCGCGGTTTCCAGCTTCGCAAGCGACTTTAAGCCTTGCGTAAACAGCACTGCGCGGATAATTTATTTTAATGAAATTTTAGGCACAAACGAAGAAATTTTAGAAAGCAATTGGCAAAATTTCATCTCTCGATTTCAAAGGAGCAAAGAGGCGCAAAATGAGCTTTTTATCCCTGCTATTTCGGTTCATTCGCCCTACTCCGCTCATCCTGACTTAGCCGCTCGCGCACTAAAAATAGCTCGCGATGAAAATCTGCTCGTATCAACCCACTTAATGGAATCAAACCACGAAAAAGAGTGGCTTATGAAGGGTTCTGGCGGATTTAAAAAGTGGCTTAGTAAATTTAACAAATCCGCCAGCCCTTTTTACGATCCAAACAGCTTCATATCGATGTTTTCAGGTATCAAAACGCTATTTACGCATTGTGTTTATCTAAACGACTTTAGCAAATTTGAGCGCAAATTTCATAGCGTTACCCATTGTGCTTTTTCAAACCGTCTGCTTAGTAAAGCGACGCTAAATTTGCAAAATTTAATTGATAACAAAATTCCTTTCAACATCGGCACTGACGGGCTTAGCTCAAACATAAGTCTAAATTTTTTCGACGAGCTAAGGGCAAATTTGCTAATTCACAACGAGTTTGATCCTAAAACCCTAGCACAAATTTTAATCCTAGCCTCAACTTCAAATGCAGCTAAAGCGCTTGGGCTAAATTTAGGCGAGATAAGAGCCGGCAAGATCGCCGATATAGCCGTTTATAAAGGGCTTGGACAGATAGACGAAAAAGAGCTTGCTTTGATGTTTTTACTTCATACTAAAAATTGCAAAAAGCTTTATATAAACGGCAAGCTTTGTAAGCTTTAAAACTAAAAATTGGCGAAGTTTTGCTTAAATTTATCCACATTTTTTTATAAATTTGTTAAAATCGCTGCCGAATTTATAAAAAATTGAAATGCAAAAAGGAAAATCATGGAATTTTTGAAGTTTATATTTTCACCCATTATCGCGGTTTTTAAGTTTATCAACACCTATTTTAAGGCGATGATATTCTTGCTGATAGTCTTTTTGATATTTTCAAGCGGTGAAAGTAGCGGCATAAAGGCTGCAAATTTGGCTCAGATAAACATCTTGGGAGCCATACGAGATAGCTCAAAAATACTCGAAGAGATACACGCGGCAAGCGAGGATGAGCATATAAAAGGAGTGTTGCTTTTTATCGATAGTCCGGGCGGCGCGCTTGCTCCAAGCACGGAGCTCGCAATCGCTATTAAAAATTTAAGAGCTAAAAAGCCTGTAATCACCTACGCAAGCGGCTCGATGACAAGCGGAAGTTACTATGCGGGTGTAAATGCAAATAAAATTTTAGCAAATCCGGGCTCGTTTATCGGCTCTATCGGAGTTATCTTGCAAGCGCCCGATATAAGCGAGCTGGCAAACAAGATCGGAGTAGCGCAGCAGGTGGTAAAAGCGGGTGAATTTAAAGAGGCCGGAACTTTTGCTAGAAAGTGGAACGAAGCCGAGCGAGCAGAGCTTCAAAACCTTGTAAGGCAGTCTTATGATATGTTTGTAAGCGACGTTGCCAAGGCTAGAAATCTTGACATAAACTCTAGCTACAAATGGGCGAATGCGCGTGTATTTTTGGCAAAAGACGCTAAAAATGTGGGGTTGATCGATGAACTAAGCGATTATTATTCGGCAAAAACAGAGATAGAAAAGCTAAGCGGAGTAAGCGAGCCTATCTGGAAAGAAAAGCCTAAATTCGAGAAATTTATGGATGAGTTTTTACAAAAAAATGTCGATAGCTTTTTGGATACGCTTTTTGTGGCTAAATTAAAATAGTTAATAAAATTTCATAACTTGAAAAATAAAATAAAAAATTATAATAAATAAACTAGTTTTAAATTTTAAATTTATATAATTACGTTGTGGGTCTGAGACAAAACATCCCTTCCCTTTCTTTCCCTTCCCGTGAAGTCTCAGACCTTATGAAATCTTTTAGCTTTTACCGAAATTTTCAAATTCTTATATCATTGACTTGCGATTTAAATATGATTGCTTGGATAGCACTCTTAAATTTATAAACTTATTTTAAAATTAAGTTTTATTGAGTATTCTGACTGATAGAGTTACGCACTGCATTGATTTATATAACAAAATTTAAGAAATTTGGCATATCAAATACGCTTAAACCAGCCATAATTATCATCGCCGAAATTTGAGCCAAAAAGCCTTTTAAGCTTTAAATTTAACCTCACGTTTGGCGCGTCTTTAAACTCGCTTGATTGATAGATCAGTAGCCACTTAACTCGTTCGTCAAGATTTTTTAAGAAATTTTCACCGCCTTCAAACATAACCAAAGGCTTTTTAAAGGCGCTTTGTAAGCTGTTTGAAATCTCGACGTTTCGGTTGTCTACTTTAAAAAGAGGGATATTTTCATCAAATTTTTTATCTCTTGAATATATCAGCACATCAGGATTTTTGCCGTTTAGTATAAGCCTAGCGTCTAAAGTCGGACGATCCGTCCTAACCGTATTTCCGCCGATAACCAATAGATCGCAAACGCTTCTTAATCGGTGTGAGTGAGTTCTACTAAGTTGGCTTGAGATTATCCCTCCGCTTGCAACGCCGTTTGCGCTAAGAGCGAGTTTAAAAAAGCTAAAATTTCCGCTTTGCCAAGCTAAAAAAGGCTCCAACAGCTCATCTGCGGCCTCTTTTAAAACGCCAAATTTTATCTTTACTCCGCTATTTTTTAAAATTTCAGCGCCACCGCAAGCGATTTTGTTTTCATCGGCTTTTGCGATAACAACTTCGCTAAATTTAAGCTCTTTAAGCAAATTCGCACAAGGCGGAGTTTTTCCCTCATGAGAGCATGGCTCAAGCGTTACGTAAGCTTTGGCGCCGACAAGCAAATTCGAGTGATTGGCAAGGATAAATTTATATAACTCTTTTGCATCATCGGGAAATTTAAAATTTGAATTTAGCTTTAGCAAGGCTGATTTTACCGCATTTAACTCAGCATGCGCATAGCCCGCCTTCTCATGAGCCTCAACTGCTAAAATTTGTCCGTTTTTATCAAGTATCAAGCAC
Organism: Campylobacter sp.; assembly: GCA_030532465.1. Lineage (GTDB taxonomy): Bacteria > Campylobacterota > Campylobacteria > Campylobacterales > Campylobacteraceae > Campylobacter_A. The sequence goes on from JAUNLC010000015.1 coordinate 27,900, forward strand.
CCTACGGCTGGATTTGGGTAAGTTAGAAGCTGAAATTCCCAAGCCTTTTTAACGGCTAGAGACATATAAAATTCATCGTTTATCATTAGCAGTCCAAGAAATTTGAGATAACTAAAAATTTAAGCGAAAATATCGCGAGAAAATTTTTAATGTTGTGAAGAAAATTTAAATCAAGATAAAGCAAATAGCCTATCGCGGATTTAAATTTTCAAACTTATTAAAAAGAGCTCACGAAAAATTTTAAAATCTTTGACCGATGGTAAATTCAAACGTACTAGTCTTATCCCCCGGCTTCTTGCCAAGCGGTTTTGCAAATATAAGTTGCAACGGCCCTATAGGCGTTATCCACTCTATACCGCCGCCTGCGCTATATCTTGTTATCTCGTTTAGGCTGCTTTTGCCTATCTTGCCGTAGTCAAAGAAGCCAAATCCACGCATTTTAACACGCTCAATGATCGGAAAACTAAGTTCGGCAGAGTTGTTAAACGATATCTCGCCGCCGATCTCATCGCCGTAGATATTTTTTGGCGTAACGCTTCTTGAATCATATCCGCGTAAATTTCTGATACCGCCTAGATAGAGCTTTTCGTTGATAGGCACGTAACCTCTATCCCAAACCTTACCGAAACTAGCCTTATATCTTAAGATTAGATCATAATCAATCCACTCTCTAAGTCCAAGATACCAGTTAAAATTCGTCCTACTCTTTAAAAATTTCTCATCGCCGCCGATACCTGCAAACTCAAGGCTAGTGCTTGCTATGATGCCCTTTCTAGGCAAGTAATAATCGTCGGTGTTATTGTAAGTTAAAGCAGGTATCAAAGCGCTTTTTATACTTTTGCCCTCTCTATATCCCGTTCTAAGTAGAGTTTGACTAAGCCCCTTAATATCGCTTTGCTCTATAACATAACTAAGAGATGCGCTTAAATTTCTGGTTAATTTTCTACCTAAAGTGGTAGTAAATCCATATGATCTCTCTTTGTAGTTGTTCCAATCATAGTCGTTTGCGTAAAGCGTGCCGCCAAGGCTGTATTCGGAGTCAAAAAGTCTAGGATTTGTTAGACCTATCTGACCTGAGAGCTCATTATCGCTTCTATCGACGCTTATAACGCCTTTTAGACCCGAGCCAAAGACGTTTGTATCCGATACGCTAGCGTTTAAAAGCAAGCCGTCCGAGCTGCCGTATCCTATACCGCCGCTTATGGAGCCTGTTGACGCCTCTTTTACGTTTACGAGCAGATCAACTTCATTTACTCCGACTCTCTCCTCTTTGATATCGACCTCTTCAAAGTAACTCGTTCTTTTAAGCGCTGATTTGCTATCTTCAAGATCGGTTCTATTGTATAAATTTCCTTCGGTTAGATATAGCTCTCTTCTTACTACCCTATCGATAGTTCTATCGTTTCCTGAAATTTGAACATTTCTTATGTGGACTTGATCGCCCGGAATAACTTTATAAGAGATATCAACCGTATGCTCGTCCGCATTTTTAAAAGTTTCAGGCACAATTCTTACAAAAGCGTATCCTTTATCGGCGACAATATTTTCAAGCTTTTGCATATCCGATCTTAAGCGAGCCGAATTCATCCTATCGCCCTCTTCAAGCTTAAAGCTCTTTATGATTTTCTCCTTATCCAGCTCAAGAAAATCCGGCGCCTCAATATTTACGCTTGAAACCTTATAAGGCTCTCCTTCGGTTACATAATATGTAAGTTCGGCATTGTAATTATCCATATACGCGTTTAGATACGGAGTTGAAACGGTAGCGTCAAGATAGCCCTTTTGAAAGTATCTGTCTTGAATTCTCGCAGGGTCGTTTGGAAGCTCAAACAGCTTAACCTTACCGTCGTTTCTACCCCACATCCAGCCCATAAATTCGCGCTGCTTATTGGCTATAACAGGCTCTATATCGCCGTAATCAAAAATTTTAGCGCCGACTAAATTTACTTTTTGGATTATCATATTTTCGCCGCGGTTGATGTTAAGCGTTACAAAGAGGCTGCTTTCACTTCCCGCGACCGGCTCTTTACTCACGTCTATAACGGTATCAAAGTAGCCTTTTGACTCATAATACTGTCTGATACGCTCTTTGGCTCTATTTATAGCAAGCTCGTCATACATATGACCTTGCTTTATGCCGATAAGCCCGTCTATAGCGGTTTTATCGTTTGTAACAACTCCTTTTATATCAAGCCTTGCGATACTTGGCTTTTCCTTTACCACGACAAGGACATCGCCGTTATTTTCTTCGATATAAATATCGTCAAAATAATTTTGCTTAAATAAATTAGATATCGCCCTATCGGTGCCTTCGCCCGTTAGTCTATCGCCTACTCTAAGCCCCATGATCTCCTTGGCGACTTCAGGCGACAGATGCAAAAGACCTTTGAAATTTATAGACTTTATCTCGGTAGCGCTACCAAGACATACTGCAGTTAGTAGTAAAAAAACGCTTTTTTTCATTGAATTTAACCTAAAAATGAGTATTAGGCGGTATAATAACACATTTTCATTTTAAACAATATAAATTTTAATAAATTTCCAAAAGGCAGTCATTATGAAGATCGGAATTATAGGGCTTGGGCTTATCGGAGGTTCGCTTGGGCTCTGTCTAAAAAACGAAAAGCTTATATCTTGCGTTAGTGGGCTTGACATCAGCAAAGACCACGAGAAAAAAGCTCTTGAATTAGGACTTGTGCACGAAATTTTATCGCTTGAAGAGATGAAAAAGAAGTGCGATATCATCTTTCTTGCAATCCCCGTTGAAGCGATAATTGATATCGTAAAAGAATTTGAAGACATAGATGAAAATACAACCATAATCGATCTAGGAAGCACCAAACAAAAGATCATCGAGGCCGTTCCCGAAAAGATAAGAGCGAATTTCGTCCCCGCTCACCCTATGGCGGGAACCGAGTATTCAGGTCCAACCGCTGCGTTTTCAGGGCTTTTTAACGGTGCGGTGGTTGCGATTTGCGACTTTAAAGAAAGTAGCGAAAAACACGTTAAACGCTCGGTAGAGCTGTTTTCGCATCTTGGTATGAAGATCATCTTCATGGGAGCAAAAGAGCATGATCATCATGTAGGTCTTATCTCGCATCTTCCGCATGCGATCAGCTTTTCTTTGGCAACGGGAGTTTTAAAAAAGGAAAACAAAAAAAATATCATAGCTCTTAGCGGCACAGGTTTTAACGGGATGATAAGAATCGCAAAAAGCTCTCCTGTTATGTGGAGCGATATATTTAAACAAAACAAAAATAACTTGTTAAATGCGATTGAGATGTTTAAAGACGAACTTACCGAGTGCGAAAATTTGGTGCGTGAAGAGAGATGGGATGAGCTTAGAGAGTGGATGAGCGAGGCTAGAAAGATACGCGAAATTTTATAAATTTACCTGAAATTTATAGCTTTTTAGTAGAATTTGCGGAATTTTAGATTTAGGAAAATTTATGAGAAGACGCGGAAGAAATTCAAATTTTATAGCTTACGGTATCATCGTCATATTGCTGGCGGTTAGCGGATTTTTGTTATTTACATCAAGCACTTTTGAAAGAGAAGCGCCTAAAATAGCCATAGAAGATGAAATTTACTGGAATTTAAAATCCCCTTTACAAATCAAAATAACCGACAACATAGCTATAAAATCGATAAAAGTCGTTATGAACGACGGAGCAAACGACATAGTGCTCTCCAATCAAAAATTTGACACGCCGACCAATCTGCTTGATCTAAACATAACCTTTCCAAAGACCGGATTTGCCGCGCAAAAAGATAATTACACTCTAAAACTTGAAGCCGTAGATACGAGCAGATGGGGATTTTTCTTCGGCAACAAAGAGACTAAAGACGTAAAAGTTACCGTAGATAGCAAAAAACCCGAACTTCATATCTTAAATCACTCCTACGCCATCAACAAAGGCGGAAGCGCTACGGTAGTTTTTAAGGCGAGCGACGAGAGGCTAAAAGATATATACATCGAGTCAAATTTCGGTAAAAAATTTATACCGACTAAATTTCACAAAGATGATCACTACGCAGCTCTTATAGCTTGGCCTGCGGCGGAAAGCTCTTTTAGTGCGGATGTTGTTGCGGTTGATTATGCAGGAAATGAGAGCAGAAGCAAGATAAGATTTTTTTACCAAAATCGCAACTACCGAACTTCGAAGATAAAGCTTGACAATCAAAATAGATTTTTAAACGAAAAAATTCCAGAACTTGCGCAAAAATACGCAAAAGAGTATGAAAGCATGTCAAATATCGAGAAGATGAAGTTTGTAAACGAGAGCCTTCGTGCGGCAAATGAAAAGCTTATCTCAGATACTACTTCAAAAATTCCAACCGATATGATTAGCGAATTTAGCCTTAAAAAATTCTATCCGCTTAAAAACGGTAAGGCCGTGGCAAGCTTTGGCGATCATAGGTATTATACGTTGGCGGACACGCAGATAAGCGAATCGTGGCATATGGGAATAGATCTTGCTTCGACTCAACGTGCAAACATCGTTTCAAGCAATGACGGTATAGTCGAATTTGCCGGAGAAAACGGCATATACGGACAAAGCGTCATTATAAGTCACGGTTTTGGAGTCTTTTCACTCTATGGACACTGCACCTCTTTAACGGTTAAAACAGGAGATGAGGTAAAAGCCGGAGATATCATCGGCACAACGGGAGTTACCGGGCTTGCCATGGGAGATCACTTGCACTTTGGAGTGATAGTTCAAGGGATAGAAGTTAGACCTGAGGAATGGATGGATACAGGCTGGATGAAAGATAACGTCTCAGGCGTCTTAAATTCGGCAAAAAAAATGATTGATAACAAATAATTTCACTTTATTGCCAAAAATAATGTATAATTAGAAAAATTTAAAAATTTTAAGGGAAAATTTTGCAACAAACAACGATAAAAAGAGCTGTTGAAAGTGTAGGAATAGGACTTCACAAAGGCGAGCCTATAAAGATAACTTTAGAGCCAACAAGCGCAAATACGGGTATAGTTTTTTATAGAAAAGATTTGGGAGTTAGCTACAAAGCCGAGCCAAAAAACGTAATCAACACTCAAATGGCAACTGTCATAGGCGGTAAAGAAGGCTACATATCAACGATCGAGCATCTATTAAGCGCTATAAGCGGATATGGGATAGATAATATACGAATAGTTTTGGATGCTAACGAAGTGCCCGTAATGGACGGAAGTGCGATAAGTTACTGCATGATGCTTGATGAAGCAGGTATTGAGAAGTTAAATGAGCATAAAAGAGCCATCATCATCAAAAAAGA
>JAUNLC010000015.1:33279-40585 GCA_030532465.1 Campylobacter sp.
GATAATGCCGTAGTAATCGATGATACGCGCATATTAAATCCGGAAGGACTTAGGTTTGAAAACGAATTTGTGCGCCACAAAATTCTTGACGCGATCGGCGATCTAAGCTTGATGGGCGCTCCTTTGATGGCTGATTACACCTCGTTTGCGGGAAGCCACGAGTTAAACCACGAACTTACATTGGCGATATTAAGCGATGCAAGAAACTATGAGATCGTAACGCTTAAAGGCGATCTGGCACTTGAATATCAAAAGGTATTTGCATAAAACATATCCAAATTCTTGTAGTTGCGCTATCCTCTCCGCTTCTTTTCGGAATTTATGATGAAAACGGAAGATTCATAAAAGAGATAAGAAGCGAGAAAAAATCGGACGAATCTCTTATAGAAATTCTTGATCAAATTCTAAATAAAGAGAATTTAAAAATTTCAAAAATTATATACGCAAATGGACCGGGAAGCTTTATGGGAACGAAGGTCTCTTATATCATTTTAAAAACCTTAAGCATGGTTAAAGGGTGTGAATTTTACTCCGTAAGCGGATTTGAGTTAAATGAAAATGCACCCATAAGAGCAAATAAGGCTTTAAGCTTCGTTAAGCAAGGAGATGAAATTTTGCTTAAAAAAGCAGAAGTCGGAGAATTTGCCCTTCCTTTAAATTTATCGATTTTAAATCTAAATTTAGATACTCTTCCAAACTACGTAATTCAAGCTGTTTAGGATAAAGATGGTTATAAAAGTTCCGGCAACTAGCGCAAATTTGGGTCCTGGTTTTGATGCATTAGGGCTTGCGGTAGGCCTTTATAACGAAGTTGAGATAACAAGATCCAAGTTCTCATCCATATCCATTATCGGAGAGGGCGAGGATAATATAAATTTAAAAAAGCACAATCTCTTTTACTCTATTTTTAACGAGATATTTTTAGAGCTAACGGGTAAAAAAGAGAATTTTAGAATAGTTTTTAAAAACCAAATTCCCTTTTCCAGAGGGCTTGGAAGCTCTTCGGCGGTCATTACTTCGGCTATCGCCTCGGCTTATGCTATGGCGGAATTTAAAGTGGATAAAAGCGTGGTGTTAAATAAGGCGCTAATTTACGAAAACCATCCCGATAATATCGCACCCGCAACGCTTGGCGGATTTGTTAGCTCGATCACTCACAACAACCAAGTAAGATCGATTAAAAAAAATATAAAAGATGACATAAAAGCCGTAGTAGTGATCCCCGATAAGCCGATGAGCACAAAAGAGTCGCGCACCAAGCTACCAAAGCAATATTCTATGAGCCACTGCGTAAGCAACCTATCTCACGCGGCTTTTTTAACGGCTTGTTTTCTTGAAGAGAGATATGAACTTTTAAATATAGCCTCAAAAGATATGATGCATGAAGATTTAAGGATGAGCTCGCTTCCGCAGCTATTTGAAGTGAGAAAAACAGCTTATGAAAACGGCGCTTTGATGAGCTCTCTTTCAGGTAGCGGCTCAACTATGTTAAACATAGCATACAAAGACGATGCGCCAAATTTAAAAGAAAAATTAATGGATAAATTTAAAAGCTTTAGAGTTGAAATTTTATCCTTTGACAACAACGGTTTTATAATACAAAGCTAAAAAAAAGCAAATAAAAGATATAATAATGGCTCAAAATCATATTCCTATCAGAATGTGCGCGGTGTGTAAAATCCGCTTTAATCAAGAAATTTTACGCAGATATCGCATAATCAACTCTTCACTTTTTTACGGCAAAGGGGATGGTAGAAGTTTTTATATATGTGAAGATTGTCTAAAAAAAGATGAAAAAAATTTGAAAAAATCGCTTGGTAAAGTGGCGGGGAATTTACTAACCTCTTTACAAAACGGGCAAAATTTAAAGGAGATACTCTTAAATGGCGAATATTAGGATTTCAGAGATAGCAAACGAACTTGGCTATAGCAGCAAAGAGGTGTTGGAAAAAGCTATCGAACTAGGACTAAAAGTCAAAACTCACTCAAGCGGAGTTACGCCTGAAGAGGCTGAAGCGCTATACACCTTTGTTCAAACGGGAGAAATTCCTGAAAACTTCAACAAAAAGCCTGAAAAGAAAAAAGCCGAGCCTAAAAAAACAGCTTCAAAAGCGCCAAAAGAGAGCAAAGAAAGCAAAAAAGAGTCCGGCAAAGAGAGTATAAAAGAGTCTAAAGTTGAAGATAAATCGGTAGAAAAAAAGAGCGAAGCTAAAAAGACAGAGAGTAAAAAAGCCGAACAAAAGCCTAAGATAGAAGAGACTAAGCAAGAGCCGATCAAAGAAGAGCCAAGCGAGCCTATAAAGATAAAAGAGCAAAAGATCGAGGAGTCGTCAACTCCTCAGCCAAAAGAGAGTCTAGCCGACGTAAGTTTGCAAAAAAGACGCGGTCTCATGATCGTTAAGAAAAAAAGAGAGGACGCTCCTGCACCAAAACCTACAAAAGCGCAGGTAGAAACAAGCGAACCTGCCAGAAATTTGGAGAGTATGTTTGCATCTTCAAACGGCGAAAGCATAAAAAAGAAGAAAAAAGAGAAAAAACCCGTAGTCGCCGTTAAAAAAGAAGGGGTGCAAAAGGTGGATCTGCTAGGCGATAGAGATCTTGGCGATATAGTTTTAGAAGATGAGGATGTAGTGGTATTGCCTGATTTTTCTGTAAGAACTCCTGTGCCTCAACCGACTCAAAAGACGAAGCAGCCCGCCACTTTTAAACCCGCTTTAAACAACTCTATCGGTTCATTTTTAGAGCAAGGCATCGGCAGACGCCCAAGAAAAAAACATAAAAAAGCTTCGCGCGACAATACAAACAAAGAGGCTGTTTTATCGGTAGACATACCAAAAGACATTCGCGTCTATGAATTTGCCGAAAAGATTAATAAGCAGCCAAGTGAAATCATCGGCAAGCTATTTATGCTTGGCATGATGACTACCAAAAACGACTTTTTGGACGAAGATGCGATCGAAATTTTAGCCGATGAATTCGGTATAGAGGTAAACGTAGTCGATACTCAAGAGGAATTTGACTATGTAAAAGCATACGAAGAAGAGGTTGATGATACAAATTTAACCGAAAGAGCGCCTGTTATAACCATCATGGGGCACGTTGATCACGGTAAAACATCATTGCTTGATTATATCAGAAATTCGCGTGTTGCAGCGGGCGAAGCGGGAGGTATCACTCAGCATGTCGGCGCATATATGGTTAATAAAAACGGCAAAAACATTACTTTTATCGACACTCCGGGTCACGAAGCTTTTACAGCTATGCGTGCAAGAGGTGCAAAGATAACAGATATAGTTATCATCGTAGTTGCGGCAGATGACGGCGTAAAACCTCAGACAAAAGAGGCTGTAAGCCACGCAAAAGCAGCCGGTGTTCCTATCATAATCGCCATAAATAAAATGGATAAAGAGACGGCAAACCCTGACATGGTAAAAACAGAGCTTGCAAGCCTTGATATACTTCCGACCGACTGGGGCGGAACTTACGAATTTGTACCGATCTCTGCAAAAACCGGTATGGGCATCGAAGATCTGCTTGAGATCGTGTTGCTTCAAGCCGAAATTTTAGAACTTAAGGCAAAAGCGAAGGCAAATGCGAAGGCGACTATCGTAGAGAGCTCTCAACAAAAGGGTCGCGGCTCGGTCGCAACCGTTATCGTTGAAAACGGCACCCTAAAAGTGGGCGATACCGTAGTAGCAGGAGTTGCTTACGGAAAGATAAGAAGCCTGCTTGACGATAAAGGCAGAAATTTAAAAGATATTAGACCGGGCGAGTGCGGCGTCATCATCGGACTTAGCGAAATTCCTGAAGCGGGAGAGACGCTAATAAGCGTAAAAACAGATAAAGAAGCGCGCGAATACGCTCAGAAAAAAGCCGAATATTTGCGCCAAAAAGAGCTTTCAAAATCAACCAAAGTTACCATCGAAGAGCTTAGCGAAAAGATCGCGGAAGGTGAGCTAAAAACACTTCCCGTTATCGTAAAAGCCGACGTTCAAGGCTCGCTCGAAGCTATCAAAGCAAGCCTTGAAAAGCTTAGAAACGACGAGATAAAAGTAAATATCATCCATTCAGGCGTAGGAGGCATAACGCAAAGCGATGTAGCTCTGGCTCAAGCAAGTGAAAACTGCGTGATCTTAGGCTTTAACATCCGTCCAACGGGAGAGATAAAAGATAAGGCAAAAGAGAGTAAGGTTGAGATAAAAACGTATAACGTGATTTATAATCTACTTGATGATATCAAAACTCTGCTTGGCGGTCTAATGTCGCCTATAGTTCGCGAAGAGCACCTAGGTCAAGCTCAAGTTCGTCAAGTTATCAACGTGCCGAAAATCGGTGCAATCGCAGGCTGTTTAGTAACCGAAGGCACTATAAACAGAGGCGCTAAAATCAGACTTATCAGAAACGGCGTAGTCGTTCATGAAGGCACCGTAAGCTCGCTAAAACGCTTCAAAGATGACGTTAAAGAGGTTGCAAAAGGCTACGAATGCGGAGTCGGCATAGAAGGCTACAACGACATCAGAGAAAACGACTACATCGAAAGCTTTAAAGAGGTTGAGGAACAAGCCAGCTTATGAATCAAACAGAGATAAAGAGATTAAGAACTCAAAGCATACTAAAAGAGCTCATCCCCGAAGCCCTTGCCACGCTTGAAGATAACATCTTGCGCGGGCTTTGCGTTACAGATGTGGAGTGTAAAAAGGGCAGATACGACGCCTTTGTATATCTTGATAAGATGGCGTTTGATGAAGCCGAACAGGCTTATATTTTGGAGCATTTAAAAAGAATTTCAAGATATCTACAAAACCACTGTATGGCGGCCGAGGGCTGGTATAGATGTCCAAATTTCCACTTTAAATTTGACGACAGATTAGAATATCAAAACCACATGGATAGCTTGTTTGATAAAATTTCAAAGGACCTAAGTAAAAATGCAAAATCTTGAAAAGCTTATTAAAGAGTGCGGCGTAGATCTTTACGATACCGAAGTTGCAAACGAAAACGGCAGAACTATCTATAGAATTTACATCACAAAAGCCGGAGGAGTTAGCTTAGATGAGTGCGAAAAGGTATCTAGGCTATTATCGCCGATCTTTGATGTCGAGCCTCCGCTAAACGGTGATTACACTCTTGAGGTTAGCAGTCCGGGGCTTGAGAGAAAACTTGAAAAGCCAAATCAATTTATATTAAGCATCGGAGAGCTTGTTAAAATTTCAGCTCTTATAGATGGCGAAACTAAAAAGCTAAAAGGCAAGCTAATAGGCGCAAGCAACGATGAAATAGAGCTTGAGTGCGAAGATCAAAAACTAAAAATAAAAATTTCAGATATAAAAAAAGCTAAAACATACTTTGAGTGGTAAATATCAAATTCACCGCTCAAATCTAAATTTATAATTTAAGCCCCGCAAACATTCTAAATTTACACAAAAACAACTTCAAAACGCTTAGATATAAGCAAAGACAATGTTAAATTTGGATATAATCGCATAATTTTTATATAAAGTAGGTAAAAATGAGCTTTTTAGATATTTTCTCCAAAACTAGAAAAAAACAATCAGCTCCGAGCGAAGCTCCTGCACACTGGGTTAAATGCGATAGTTGCCACTCACTTATGTATTATAAAGAGGTTGAAGCTTGTTTTAACGTATGTCCAAAATGCGGATATCACATGAGGCTAAAGCCCGACAAAAGAATCCAGATGCTTTGCGATATGGGCAGCTTCGTAGAATTTGACACCGATCTTAGACCGATTGATCCACTTAAATTCGTGGATAAAAAATCATACAAAAAACGAATAAGCGAAAGCGAAGAAAAGACCGGAAGAAGTAGCGCCGTAATATGTGGAGAGGCTAAGATTGACGGCATTAGCATTCAGCTTGTAGTTTTTGACTTTAGCTTTATGGGTGGTAGTCTTGGTTCGGTTGAGGGCGAAAAGATCGTTCGAGCCATAAAAAGATCGTTAGACTCCAAACAACCTCTCATTATCATCTCGGCATCAGGTGGCGCAAGGATGCAAGAGAGCACATTTTCGCTCATGCAGATGTCAAAGACCTCGGCGGCTTTAAAACTGCTTGACGAAGCAAAAATTCCTTATATTTCCGTTCTTACAGATCCTACCATGGGCGGCGTTAGCGCCAGCTTTGCATGGCTTGGAGATATCATCATAGCTGAACCCGGAGCGCTTATAGGCTTTGCGGGTCAAAGGGTTATCAAGCAAACCATAGGCTCGGACCTGCCTGAAGGATTTCAACGCTCCGAGTTTTTATTAGAACACGGACTTATAGACGCTATCGTTGAGAGAAAAGATCACAAACAGTTTATAGGCGACATGATAAAACTTCTTTCAGCCAACGCACCGCAAAAGCAGCCAGACGAGGCAGAGATTGTAGGCAAAGAAGATGAGGAGATGGAGTAGGTTTGGAAATTTCGGTATTTTCTATACAAAAATCCAAATCCGAAAATTTTGAAAGCGAGATAAAAGAGTATATAAAGATGTCTTCAAAATTTGCAAAACTTAACGACAATATCATATTTAACGATAAGATAGCAAAGGCTCAAAGCAAAAGTAAAGAGGACTCTTTACGAGTATACGACGAAGTGTATGAGCCTAATTTAAAAGGTTTTTGCATAGCTCTTGACGAGAGGGGCGAGAAGTTAAACAGCCAAGATTTTGCTAAAATTTTTGCAAACAACTCTCAAATTTCGCTCTTTATCGGCGGAGCTTACGGGCTAAGCGATAATTTTAAACAAAAAACAGACAAGATCATTAGTCTAAGCCCTATGACAATGGCTCACAAGATAGCTAAACTAATGCTCTTTGAGCAAATTTTCAGGGCTCTTTGCATAAACGCAAACCACCCATACCACAAGTAAAAGGAAGTAGATGCGTAAAAGCGATTTAGAATTTTTCAAAACTCTTTTAGAAGAGAGAAAGATACAGATAAAGAAAAATATTTCTGACGCCGGTAACGAGATAGCAGGACTCAGAGGAAGCGGGGTAAGCGATGAGTTTGACATAGCCTCGGTAAATGCCGATCAGCTAATCGAACAGTCAATCAGCGCTCAACAAAGACACGAGCTATCGGAGATTGACCTTGCGCTTAGCAAAATTTTTAATAAAACCTACGGTATTTGCGAAATGTGCGAAGAGGACATCGGCCTAGCTCGCCTTAGAGTAAAGCCTCACGCGCGCTACTGCATAGTTTGTAGAGAGATTGTGGAAAAAACATCTAAAAAATAAGGACTAATTATGAAAACGAGACTTTTTATAGTATATAGCCTGATATATATCGTTTTACTGGGAATTTTG